>NZ_JAWUEI010000003.1:0-230501 GCF_036663495.1 Enterobacter sp. 342 | reverse complement strand
CGAGAAAGACACTGAAGTTCAAAACACCGAAAGAGATAATTGAAAGGGGTGTTGCATTGACAGATTGAATCTACAGTTGAGAACTTTAATAAAATCAGCGGGCAGCGCCTGACGGATGCCAACCGCACCTGGCAGCACAACCCGGCTTATCGCGAAGGTGTACCCTATCCGACGAACCAGCTCAATAACCGCTTCCACTCCACCAACACGGCCACAGGGTTAAGTTCAACGCAGCAAAAACCGGTTAATCGCGATAGCCAGCGTCAGGCCGCCCTCAGCCAGATGGAGAAATCAACGGGCAAAACCTTCCCTCAAACGGCTCGCACGGGAACCAGAGATGCCCAGCGCAAGGCCTCAAATGACCAGCTGAAGCAGATTTCCCAGCGCAATAACTACCGTGGCTATGACACAAAACCGCAGACGACAAAGCGGACGACCACGCAGCAGCGAGATAATCGCCAGACAGCGCAAAGAACTGAAAAACGGGTTTCGCAAACTGCGCAGCAACGCACGAGCCAGCAGCGAATCAGTCAGCACCGGGCCAATGCTCTGAGTGGCAACGACAGTCGCTCCGCCAACTGGCAGGCACAGCAGCAGAGAGGGGCACAAAGCCGACAGATCGCAGCTCGTCAACAACAACCGCGCCAGGCAGCTGGCGGACGCGTTGAACGCCGTGAAATTCGACATCGTTAAGGGAGCCGACATGAAAAGTAAACTACTCAGTGGAATGGTGTTGTTCATGCTTTCGGCCTCGACGATGGCGCAGCAATCCTTTAGCACGCCTGACCAGGCGACCGATGCACTGGCAAATGCCATTCGTGAGCAGAATGAAAGTGCAATGAACAACCTGCTTGGAGAAAACTGGCGCGATTTCCTGCCCCCTGAAGGCGTCGACCCTGATGCCGTCGATCGCTTCCTGCGCGACTGGAAAGTCCGTCATAACACCGTTGTTGAAGGTGACACGGCACATCTTGTTGTCGGCGAGACCGACTGGCAACTTCCTATCCCGGTCATCAAGACCACTTCTGGCTGGCAATTTGACATCAAAGAAGGTGCTGAGGAGATCCTGACCCGCGAAATTGGGCGTAACGAGCTCGCAGCGATTGAAGCCTTACATGCTTACGTGGATGCACAGCAGAGCTATTATGCGATGAACCAGAGGTATGCCCAGAAGATCGTCAGCACCACTGGGAAAAAAGACGGTTTGTACTGGCCTGCATCACCCGGTGAAGCGCCCAGCCCGCTCGGCCCGGCATTCAGTCCAAAAGAACCGGGGACTGGCTATCACGGCTATCGCTTCAGAATTTTGCCGGATAAGAATGGTTTCGCAATGGTTGCCTGGCCGGTCAGCTACGGTCAGACAGGCGTAATGAGTTTTGTGATAAACCAGGATGATACCGTTTACCAGAGCGATCTGGGGAAGGATTCACAGCATAAAGCCCAGGCATTATCAGCGTACAACCCGGATAAATCATGGGTGCCCGTTGTCCCCTGACTGCCCTACAGCGCTTCGCTTGCGCGGGCCTATGCTCTGAAGGTTTTGTAGGCCGGGTCAGGCGAAGTCGCCACCCGGCTTTTTAACTTACAGAATATTTGCGACCGATTTTGCCAGTTGCGCTTCCAGAACCGGTTTCGCTTC
The DNA here is from genome assembly GCF_036663495.1 of Enterobacter sp. 342. Lineage (NCBI taxonomy): Bacteria > Pseudomonadati > Pseudomonadota > Gammaproteobacteria > Enterobacterales > Enterobacteriaceae > Enterobacter > Enterobacter sp. 342. Next base: position 228,862 of record NZ_JAWUEI010000003.1, on the reverse strand, counting down.
TTCGAATTTCAGGTTCACTTTATTAGCATTAGACACGACACGTGTCTGATACTTAGCGCGATCGCCCTGCTCGGAGCTGGTCTGCAGTTTCACGCCCGATGTGCCCTGACGCAGTGCCGCGATGTTATCGGTGGTGACTTTTGCTTTGCTACGCTCAGAGATCTGCAGGTCGGTCACCATGGTATAGTTCACATCTTCTACCATCGCATCCGCCGCCATACCGATCAGACCCGCCGCCAGGCCCACACCCAACGCCGCACCAGAAGAGCTGCTGTTATAGGCGGTAATACCTGCGCCCAGCGCCGCTCCCATTGCAGCACCTTCGTAGCCAGTCTTCAGATAGCCCTGAGATTCTCGCAGATCCATTTTATCGGCTTTCAGAACGTTAGCCTGCACCCAGTAGTAGGCCCCGTCAGGAGAACTGGTCACCTTATAACCTTTCGCAACAAGGTCGTTAGCCAGCAGGGTTTGCAGGTTACTCATGTCTTTATCAGAGGTGTTTTTAACCTGAATGTAGACTGTTTTTTCGTTAGATGGCTCCAGCCAGATGGTTTCGCTCATCTGAGTTTTCACTTCCAGATTACGTTTTTTCACCGCTGTGGTCATCGCACCACACCCGGTCAGCGTCATCGCTGCTGCCACTAAGCCAATCACCGCAACTTTCTTCAAAGACATGTTATTTCCTTTTTTCGTGTAATCAAAAGTCCAGAATCCCTAAACCGTGCGGCCAGTAGCTACACAATGGTGAAAAAGGTATCGGCAGATGAGAGAAAATTTTTAGCGGAAATATCAATAAGATACCTACCATAATGGGTAGGTTTTAGACAAAAAAAACGCCTCCGAAGAGGCGTTTAGCGATCATGAAGAAACTTATTTCTTCTTCGCTTTTGCGTTTGGCAGGTCGGTGATGCTGCCTTCAAACACTTCTGCCGCCAGGCCCACAGACTCATGCAGAGTTGGGTGAGCGTGGATGGTCAGCGCGATGTCTTCAGCGTCACAACCCATTTCGATAGCCAGACCGATTTCACCCAGCAGCTCGCCGCCGTTGGTGCCGACAATCGCACCACCGATCACACGGTGAGTCTCTTTGTCGAAGATCAGTTTGGTCATACCGTCAGCGCAGTCGGAAGCGATAGCACGGCCAGAAGCAGCCCACGGGAAGGTGGCGGTTTCGTAGCTGATGCCTTTCTCTTTCGCTTCTTTCTCAGTCAGACCAACCCATGCAACTTCTGGCTCGGTGTACGCGATAGATGGGATCACTTTCGGATCGAAGTAGTGTTTCATGCCTGCGATAACTTCAGCGGCAACGTGACCTTCGTGAACACCTTTGTGCGCCAGCATTGGCTGACCGACGATATCGCCGATAGCAAAGATGTGCGGCACGTTGGTGCGCAGCTGTTTGTCAACGCGGATGAAGCCACGATCGTCCACTTCCACGCCAGCTTTGCCCGCGTCGAGGTTTTTACCGTTCGGCACACGGCCGATAGCCACCAGCACGGCGTCGTAACGCTGTGGTTCGGATGGGGCTTTTTTGCCTTCCATGGAAACGTAAATACCGTCTTCTTTCGCTTCAACGGCAGTGACTTTGGTTTCCAGCATCAGGTTGAATTTCTTGCTGATGCGTTTGGTGAAGACTTTAACGATGTCTTTGTCAGCAGCCGGGATAACCTGGTCGAACATTTCAACCACGTCAATATCTGAACCCAGCGCATGGTACACGGTACCCATTTCCAGACCGATGATACCGCCACCCATAACCAGCAGGCGTTTTGGAACGGTTTTCAGTTCCAGCGCATCGGTGGAATCCCACACGCGTGGATCTTCGTGTGGAATGAATGGCAGTTCGATTGGGCGAGAGCCTGCCGCGATGATCGCATTGTCGAAGTTAATCACGGTTTTGCCGTTTTCGCCTTCCACTTCCAGGGTATTCGCACCGGTGAATTTACCCAGACCGTTTACCACTTTCACTTTACGGCCTTTGGCCATACCCGCCAGACCGCCGGTCAGCTGAGTGATAACTTTCTCTTTCCAGGTACGAATTTTGTCGATATCGGTTTTCGGCTCGCCGAAGACGATACCGTGTTCAGCCAGTGCTTTGGCTTCTTCGATAACTTTGGCTACGTGCAGCAGCGCTTTAGAAGGGATACAGCCGACGTTAAGACAAACACCACCGAGGGTGCTGTAACGTTCTACGATGACGGTTTCCAGACCTAAATCCGCGGCGCGGAATGCTGCGGAGTAACCTGCCGGGCCTGCCCCAAGTACTACGACCTGAGTTTTGATTTCTGTGCTCATCATGACCTCTTAATTTATACCCGTCGTCCACCGGGTCGTTCTATCCGCCCGCAGTTTACAAAATTGTTAACAATTTTGAAACAACAAACGGCTCACGAATTGTCGCTTTCGCCAATAACCTCACAAACAGCATGAGATTATCAGAAAAAAGCCGGCCGTCAGGCCGGCTTTTCGATTACATCACCAGGCGGCGAATGTCGCTCAGGGTGTTGTTGATGATGGTGATGAAACGCGCACCATCAGCACCGTCGATCACGCGGTGGTCGAAGGACAGAGAGATTGGCATCATCAGACGCGGTACGAACTCTTTGCCATTCCACACCGGCTCCATCGCGGACTTGGACACACCAAGGATCGCAACTTCAGGCGCGTTCACAATCGGTGCGAAGTGGGTTGTACCCAGGCCACCGATGCTGGAGATAGTGAAGCAACCGCCCTGCATTTCGCCAGCCGTCAGCTTACCATCACGCGCTTTCTTGGAGATCACGGTCAGTTCACGGGACAGCTCAGTAATGCTCTTCTTGTTCACGTCTTTGAAGACCGGAACAACCAGACCATTTGGCGTATCAACCGCAACACCGATGTTGATGTATTTCTTCAGCGTCAGCTTCTGACCGTCTTCGGACAGGGAGCTGTTGAAGCGTGGCATCTGCTCAAGAGCGGCGGCAACGGCTTTCATGATGAAGACCACTGGGGTGAATTTCACGTCCAGTTTACGCTTCTCAGCTTCGGCGTTCTGCTGTTTACGGAACGCTTCCAGATCGGTGATATCGGTTTTGTCGAAGTGCGTAACGTGCGGGATCATCACCCAGTTACGGCTCAGGTTAGCACCAGAGATTTTCTGGATACGGCCCAGTTCCACTTCTTCGATTTCGCCGAACTTGCTGTAGTCCACTTTCGGCCATGGCAGCATGCCCGGGATACCGCCGCCTGCCGCTGCAGCTGGTGCAGCTTCAGCGCGTTTCACCGCGTCTTTCACGTAAGTCTGAACGTCTTCGCGCAGGATACGACCTTTACGCCCAGTCCCTTTCACTTTCGCCAGGTTAACACCGAATTCGCGCGCCAGGCGACGAATCAGTGGAGTCGCGTGGACGTAAGCGTCGTTTTCAGCGAACTCAGATTTGCCTTCCGCTTTCGCAGCAGGGGCAGCAGCTGGTTTAGCCGCCTGAGCCGGTGCAGCAGCCGGTGCTGGAGCAGCCGCAGCCGCCGGAGCAGCAGCAGGCGCAGCGCCTTCTACTTCGAAGACCATGATCAGAGAGCCAGTAGACACTTTGTCGCCAGTGCTGATTTTGATCTCTTTAACGGTACCCGCGAATGGCGCAGGGACTTCCATGGAAGCCTTGTCGCCTTCAACGGTGATCAGTGACTGTTCAGCGGCAACTTTGTCGCCCACTTTCACCATCACTTCGGTCACTTCAACTTCGTCACCGCCGATGTCTGGTACGTTAACGTCTTTCGCGCCGCCAGCAACCGCTGGAGCCGCGGCCGCCGGAGCAGCTGCCTGTGCAGGTGCAGCACCCGCCACTTCGAAGACCATGATCAGGGAGCCAGTAGACACTTTGTCACCGGTGTTGATCTTGATCTCTTTAACGGTACCGGCGAACGGAGCTGGCACTTCCATAGAGGCTTTATCGCCTTCTACGGTGATCAGTGACTGCTCAGCTGAAACGGTGTCGCCCACTTTCACCAGGATCTCAGTGACTTCAACTTCGTCACCGCCGATATCAGGCACGTTTACTTCTTTCGCGCTCGCGGCAGCTGCTGGAGCAGCGGCGGCCGGAGCGGCTTTCTTCTCTTCCTGCGCAGGTGCAGCAGCTGCTGCACCGTCGGCGGAATCGAAAATCATGATCAGTTTGCCAGTCTCGGTTTTATCGCCAACAGAGACTTTGATCTCTTTAACGATGCCAGCCTGAGGAGACGGGACTTCCATAGAGGCTTTGTCGCCTTCTACGGTGATCAGCGACTGTTCAGCTTCAACTTTGTCGCCAACTTTGACCAGGATCTCGGTGATTTCAACTTCATCAGCCCCGATGTCCGGTACATTGATTTCGATAGCCATTATTCTTTTACCTCTTACGCCAGACGCGGGTTAACTTTTTCTGCATCGATGTTGAATTTGGTAATTGCTTCCGCAACCACTTTCTTATCGATTTCGCCACGTTTAGCCAGTTCGCCCAGTGCTGCTACAACCACGTAAGAAGCATCAACTTCAAAGTGGTGACGCAGGTTTTCGCGGCTGTCAGAACGACCGAAGCCGTCAGTACCCAGTACGCGATAATCATCAGCTGGTACGTAAGTACGAACCTGCTCAGCGAACAGTTTCATATAGTCAGTAGACGCCACCGCTGGTGCATCGTTCATCACCTGAGCGATGTACGGAACGCGTGGGGTTTCCATTGGGTGCAGCATGTTCCAGCGCTCACAATCCTGGCCATCACGCGCCAGTTCAGTGAAGGAAGTAACAGAGTACACATCGGAACCTACGCCGTAGTCCTTCGCCAGGATCTGTGCTGCTTCACGTACGTGACGCAGGATAGAACCGGAGCCCAGCAGCTGAACTTTACCTTTGCTACCTTCGATGGTTTCGAGTTTGTAGATACCTTTACGGATACCTTCCTCGGCACCTGCTGGCATTGCCGGCATGTGGTAGTTTTCGTTCAGGGTGGTGATGTAGTAGTAAACGTTCTCTTGTGCTTCACCGTACATGCGCTGCAGACCGTCATGCATGATGACTGCCACTTCGTACGCGTAAGACGGGTCGTAAGAGATACAGTTAGGGATGGTCAGAGACTGAATGTGGCTGTGACCATCTTCGTGCTGCAGACCTTCACCGTTCAGGGTCGTACGACCGGAAGTACCGCCTACCAGGAAGCCGCGAGCCTGTTGGTCGCCAGCCTGCCAGCACAGGTCACCGATACGCTGGAACCCGAACATGGAGTAGTAGATGTAGAACGGGATCATTGGCAGGTTGTTGGTGCTGTAAGAGGTCGCAGCAGCCAGCCAGGATGCGCCAGCACCCAGTTCGTTGATACCTTCCTGCAGGATCTGACCTTTCTCGTCTTCTTTGTAGTATGCAACCTGCTCACGGTCCTGCGGGGTGTACTGCTGGCCGTTCGGGCTGTAGATACCGATCTGACGGAACAGACCTTCCATACCGAAAGTACGCGCTTCGTCGGCGATGATTGGAACCAGACGATCTTTGATCGACTTGTTCTTCAGCATCACGTTCAGGGCACGAACGAAAGCGATGGTGGTCGAGATCTCTTTATTCTGCTCTTCCAGCAGCTGAGAGAAGTCTTCCAGCGCTGGCAGTTCCAGTTTCTCGGTGAAGTTAGGCTGACGAGCTGGCAGGTAGCCTTTCAGCGCCTGACGACGTTCGTGCAGGTACTTGTGCTCTTCAGAGCCTTCCGGGAAGGTGATGTAAGACAGGTTTTCTACCTGCTCATCAGTCACTGGAACGTTGAAACGGTCGCGGATATAACGCACGCCGTCCATGTTCATTTTCTTAACCTGGTGAGCGATGTTTTTACCTTCTGCGGTATCACCCATGCCGTAACCTTTGATGGTGTGGGCCAGGATTACAGTCGCTTTACCTTTGGTTTCCTGCGCTTTTTTCAGTGCAGCGTAGACTTTCTTCGGATCGTGACCACCACGGTTCAGGGCCCAGATCTGCTCATCAGTCCAGTCTGCAACCAGTGCTGCGGTTTCAGGATATTTACCGAAGAAGTGCTCACGAACGTAGGCACCGTCTTTGGATTTGAAGGTCTGGTAGTCACCGTCAACGGTTTCGTTCATCAGCTGGATCAGTTTACCGCTGGTGTCTTTACGCAGCAGCTCATCCCAACGACCGCCCCACATGACTTTAACCACGTTCCAGCCAGCACCTGCGAAGATGCCTTCCAGTTCGTTGATGATCTTACCGTTACCGGTTACCGGACCATCCAGGCGCTGCAGGTTACAGTTGATGATGAAGCACAGGTTGTCCAGCTTCTCACGGGTCGCGATGGTGATCGCACCTTTAGATTCTGGCTCATCCATTTCACCGTCGCCCAGGAAGGCGTATACGGTCTGCTCAGAGGTGTCTTTCAGACCACGGTGTTCCAGATATTTCAGGAACTTAGCCTGGTAGATCGCACCGATTGGGCCCAGACCCATAGAAACGGTCGGGAACTGCCAGAAGGTTGGCATCAGTTTAGGGTGCGGATAAGAAGACAGACCTTTACCGTGAACTTCCTGACGGAAGTTGTTCATCTGCTCTTCAGTCAGACGACCTTCCAGGAATGCACGTGCATAGATGCCCGGAGAGATGTGGCCCTGGAAGTACACCAGATCGCCGCCGTCTTTCTCGTTCGCTGCACGGAAGAAGTGGTTGAAGCACACTTCGTAAACAGTTGCAGAAGACTGGAAGGAAGCCATGTGGCCACCCAGTTCCAGGTCTTTCTTGGATGCACGCAGAACGGTCATGATGGCGTTCCAGCGAATTGCAGAACGGATACGACGTTCCAGATCCAGATTGCCCGGGTATTCCGGTTCGTCTTCGACGGCAATCGTGTTTACGTAGTTGCTAGCCCCTGCACCTGAAGCAACCTTCACACCGCCTTTGCGGGCTTCAGAAAGCAGCTGATCAATCAGATACTGAGCGCGCTCAACACCTTCTTCACGGATGACCGATTCGATCGCCTGTAGCCAGTCGCGAGTTTCGATCGGATCCACGTCATTTTGGAGACGTTCTGACATGGGGGTATTCCTTATCTATCTAATACGTTGATTTGTCTGGAACCTGTCCCATTGTGCTCTTAGGCAAGAACACAATAAGACAGGTTCTGCGTTTAGTTGCCGCGCTCTAAAAGTACCTGGCGCTTAATCCTTTCGTTGCTGTATGCGGCGTAATGAACGTTCGCGACGCGATTGTTCACGGCTGCGGTCCAGCAAGATTTCCTCAATGAAAGCCAGATGTCGGTGCGACGCTTCGCGCGCCTGCTCCGGTTCCCCGGCCATTATCGCCTCGAATACTCGGGTGCGATGGTTGCTTACCAGTGGGAGCATGTCCCGACGGGCATACAACAATTCAAAATTCTGACGAACGTTCTGGGCCAGCATGGGCTCCATGCAGCGTAGCAGATGGAGAAGCACCACGTTGTGGGCCGCTTCGGTGACGGCGATTTGATACTGGACGACGGCGCTGGACTCGGCGTCTAAATCGCCGGACTGCTGTGCCCGTTCAATGGCCTGATGCAGTTCGCGGATACGCACGCGATCTTCATCAGTGCTGCGAAGAGCGGCGTAATAGGCCGCAATACCTTCAAGCGCGTGACGGGTCTCAAGCAGGTCAAACTGGGATTCTGGGTGGTCAGAGAGAAGTTCTACCAGCGGATCGCTGAAGCTCTGCCACAGGCTGTTTTGCACAAAGGTTCCGCCGCCCTGGCGACGAAGCAGCAAGCCCTTTGCTTCGAGACGTTGAATCGCCTCACGCAGAGAGGGACGTGAAACGTCGAACTGTTTTGCCAGCTCGCGTTCTGGCGGAAGTTTCTCACCCGGGCGCAGAGTCCCTTCGAGGATTAAAAACTCCAGCTGCTGCTCAATCACATCAGATAGTTTTGGTTGGCGAATTTTGCTGTAGGCCATATTCCCTGTCTTACGCCTTTTTGCCCGGAGTCAATTGGTCTTACCAATTTCTATTTCGTATCGCTAAAGTAACAAAGTATTCACCTTCTGTCCATATTGGTTTTGATTGAAATCAGTAAACGCTGCACATTTTAACAACCTTACAGAAATAACGTTTCAGAAATGTAACTTTGCACAAATGAGTTGATTACTCACAAAGAGGGAGTTTTAACCATATTGAAACGAGGGTTTTTGCAATCTGAAGCGATTCAACAAAGCAAATAATGAAAATTAGCCCACTTATGGCGCATTTCTATTCTATAGGTTGGGGTAAGAAAGGTTCGCGGAGTGATTTACAAATGCTTTCTTTTTATTCAACTCGTCATCAGCCCTTCATAAAGCAGGTGCATTCGCAGGCACTTACCACTATTCTGGCGCTTACGGAAGTCATCTACGATTTTTTCGGTATCATTAACCGTAAAGAAATAAATACAGAAAACGGACATTCATAATTACACACGCCCAGCGTGAACATAACAACCACACACGAGGTTTCAAATGGAAGCTCAACAGCACGGCGATCAGCTAAAGCGCGGCCTGAAAAACCGCCATATACAGCTCATCGCATTGGGTGGTGCTATCGGCACTGGCCTGTTCCTGGGAAGCGCATCCGTTATCCAGTCAGCCGGTCCTGGCATTATTTTGGGTTACGCTATCGCAGGTTTTATTGCTTTTCTGATTATGCGTCAGTTAGGTGAAATGGTCGTTGAAGAACCCGTTGCTGGTTCTTTCAGTCACTTTGCCTATAAGTACTGGGGAAGCTTCGCGGGCTTCGCCTCTGGCTGGAACTACTGGGTGCTGTACGTACTGGTTGCCATGGCTGAACTTACCGCTGTCGGTAAGTACATTCAGTTCTGGTACCCGGAGATCCCAACCTGGGCCTCTGCTGCAGCCTTCTTCGTTATTATCAACGCCATTAACCTGACCAACGTAAAAGTGTTCGGAGAGATGGAGTTCTGGTTCGCCATCATCAAAGTCATCGCCGTTGTGGCAATGATCATCTTCGGTGGCTGGCTGCTGTTCAGCGGTAACGGTGGCCCGCAGGCAACGGTACGTAACCTGTGGGAACAGGGCGGATTCCTGCCACACGGGATGAGTGGGCTGGTGATGATGATGGCTATCATTATGTTCTCCTTTGGGGGGCTGGAACTGGTCGGTATCACCGCCGCTGAAGCCGACAACCCGGAGCAGAGCATCCCGAAAGCCACTAACCAGGTTATCTACCGTATTCTGATCTTCTATGTGGGTTCACTGGCCGTGCTGCTCTCTCTGCTGCCATGGACGCGCGTGACCGCGGATACCAGCCCGTTTGTGCTGATCTTCCACGAGTTGGGCGATACCTTCGTGGCAAACGCCCTGAATATCGTGGTGCTGACCGCTGCTCTGTCTGTTTACAACAGCTGCGTATACTGCAACAGCCGTATGCTGTTTGGTCTGGCTCAGCAAGGTAACGCCCCGAAAGCCCTGCTCAACGTCGACAAACGTGGTGTGCCGGTAAACACCATTATCGTATCGGCCATTGTGACGGCGCTGTGCGTACTGATTAACTATCTGGCCCCGGAATCCGCCTTCGGACTGCTGATGGCACTGGTGGTTTCGGCTCTGGTTATCAACTGGGCGATGATCAGTCTGGCGCACATCAAGTTCCGCCGCGCCAAACAGCAGCAAGGTGTGACTACGCGTTTCCCGGCTCTGCTTTATCCGCTGGGTAACTGGGTGTGTCTGCTGTTCATGGCCGCTGTGCTGGTCATCATGCTGATCACCCCGGGGATGGCGATTTCTGTGTACCTGATCCCGGTCTGGATTGCGATCCTCGGCGTGGGTTATCTGGTTAAACAGAAAAACGGCAACGCGGTGAAAGCACACTAATCTGCCCTTCCACTCTGCACGCCTTTTCCGGTGTGCAGAGTGTTGTTACCTTCCTCACAAATTCCCGCCAACAGCAATTTTATCCATATCACCGACGCGATACTGCAACGCAAAAATTCCTTTGCCAGCAAATAATTCTCTCCATACCGCAACCTGGAGAGCAGTTAATGGATAACAACAAACTGTCAGTAAAAGAAAAGATCGGCTATGGGATGGGAGACGCAGGATGCAACATCATCTTCGGCGCCATCATGTTGTTTGTTAACTATTTCTATACGGATATTTTTGGTCTGGCTCCTGCATTAGTCGGCGTATTGCTGTTGTCTGTTCGTGTCATTGATGCCGTAACAGACCCTATTATGGGTGCTATCGCTGACCGTACCCGCAGTAAATATGGGCGGTTTCGTCCATGGCTGCTGTGGATCGCCATCCCCTATGCACTGTTCAGCATCCTGATGTTCACCACGCCAGAGTGGAGCTATAACAGCAAAGTTATCTATGCCTTTGTCACCTACTTCCTGCTGTCGCTGACCTACACCGCCATCAACATTCCGTACTGCTCGCTGGGTGGCGTGATTACTAACGACCCTAAAGAGCGCGTCGCCTGTCAGTCTTATCGCTTCGTGATGGTCGGTATCGCGACACTGCTGCTGTCACTCACTTTGCTGCCGATGGCCGACTGGTTTGGTGGTGATAACAAAGCGAAAGGTTACCAGATGGCGATGACCGTACTGGCACTGATTGGTACCTGTATGTTCCTGTTCTGCTTCGCCACCGTTCGCGAGCGTGTGCGCCCGGCGGTACAGACGCATGACGAATTGAAAAACGACCTGAAAGACGTGTGGAAGAACGATCAATGGGTGCGCATTCTGCTATTAACCCTGTGCAACGTCTGCCCGGGTTTTATCCGCATGGCGGCGACCATGTATTACGTCACCTGGGTGATGGGCCAGAGCACCCACTTCGCCACGCTGTTTATCAGCCTCGGGGTGGTCGGCATGATGCTCGGCAGTATGCTGGCGAAAGTATTAACTGACCGCTGGTGTAAGCTGAAGGTGTTTTTCTGGACCAACATCGCGCTGGAAATTTTCTCCTGCGCATTCTATTTCTTCGACCCGAAAGCCACCGTCACCATTGTCGTGCTCTATTTCCTGCTGAATATTCTGCACCAAATCCCGTCTCCGTTGCACTGGTCGCTGATGGCCGATGTGGACGATTACGGCGAGTGGAAAACCGGAAAACGCATCACGGGTATCAGTTTCTCCGGCAACATCTTCTTCCTCAAACTGGGGCTGGCGGTTGCCGGTGCAATGGTGGGCTTCCTGCTCTCCTGGTACGGTTACGACGCCGGTGCGAAAGCGCAGAGCGCGGATGCCATCAACGGTATTGTGCTGCTGTTCACGGTGATTCCGGGCGTGGGATATCTGATTACCGCGGGAGTGGTGCGTCTGCTGAAAGTGGACCGCGAAACCATGAAGCAGATCCAGTCCGATCTGCAAAAGCGTCGTAACAACTATCGCGAGCTGAACGATTATCCGGAACTCAAAGCCGCTGAGACAAAATAAGGAAAGCCGAATGCAAACCTGGCCAAACCCGTTTATTGAGCAACGCGCCGATCCGTACATTTTGTACCACGAGGGGCAATACTATTTTATTGCCTCCGTACCGCAGTATGACAGGCTGGCAATCCGCCGCTCAGATTCGCTGGAAGGGCTGCGCAGCGCCGACGAAGTGGTAGTGTGGCGTAAACCCGATACTGGCCCTATGAGCGAGTTAATATGGGCGCCGGAGCTGCATCATATTGACGGTAAGTGGTACATCTACTTTGCGGCGGCACACACTCAGGCGCTCGACAGGCTCGGCATGTTCCAGCACCGCATGTTTGTGCTGGAATGTACTGACCGCGATCCGCTCGCGGGCATGTGGGAGGAGAAAGGTCAGGTCATCACGCCATTTGACACCTTTGCACTGGATGCCACCACTTTTGTGCACCAGGGGAAACGCTGGTATCTGTGGGCGCAAAAAGCCCCGGATATCTCCGGTAACTCCAACCTCTATCTGTGTGAAATGGACAATCCATGGACACTGAAAGGCGAGCCGGTGATGCTCAGTAAGCCAGAGTCTGACTGGGAGTGCCGCGGATTCTGGGTTAACGAAGGCCCGGCTGTACTGTTTCACGGCGACAAACTCTTCATCAGCTATTCCGCCAGCGCGACCGATGAGAACTACTGCATGGGTCTATTATGGATCGATATGACCGCCGATCCGCAAAACCCGGCGAACTGGCAGAAATCTCCGCGCCCGGTATTCACCACCAGCGCTGAAAATCGCCAGTATGGGCCCGGGCACAACAGTTTTACGCAGACGCCGGATGGGGAAGATGTGCTGGTGTATCACGCACGTAACTACACCGAAATTGAGGGTGATCCGCTTTACGATCCGAACCGTCATACCCGCCTGAAGCTTGTCCGCTGGAAAGAAAACGGGATGCCTGATTTCGGCATCCCGCCTGCGGATACGCTTTAGTGTTTATGGCGCGCTGGCCTACACCAGCGTGCCGTAAATGGTCAACAGCGCCACCACAACCACCACCACAAATGACGTTTTCTTCGCCATCGACACAGCGGCTTTTGGCGTTTCAATCTTATCGGTATGCGGCTCGAGCGCCAGAGAGAACTGCGCCAGACGCGTTAACACCTGGTACTGCGACGTATGACGATCGGCAAGAGAAGCGAACCACGCAGGCAGCGCTTTTTCGCCGTGACCAATCAACGCATATACCACACCCACGAACCGCACCGGGAGCCAGTCAAGCACATGCAAAATGGCATCAATCCCGGACTGCAAGCGTTCATGCGGTGTCAGATAGCGGGCAAGCCAGGTCTGCCAGGCACGAAGAAAAGCATACCCCATCAGCAATACCGGTCCCCACGGGCCCCCCACCACAAACCAGAACAGCGGTGCGAGGTAGTAACGAAAGTTAATCCACAGCAGTGCGTTTTGCAGTTCACGTAAAAACTCACGTTCATCGCAATCCGGTGGTACCCCATGGATCATGGTCAGTTCGCTCGCCATCGCACTGCGTGCATGGGCATCATCATGAGATGCCGCTTTAAGATAAGCGTGATAATGCAAACGCACCTTACCCGCACCAATGCACAACACTCCAAGCAGGATCCACACGACCAGTAACGGTACGTTGAAAAAGAGTCCGTGCAGCGAGCGCAGCAGCAGAAACGTAATCACCATCACCCCTGCCAGCATCAGCAGCGTGCGCAGCATGGAGAAGTGCTTAATCCGGCGGAAAAGCACCTCCAGCCGGTGATCCAGATGCCAGTGCTCGCCGAGTTTGAACAGGCGTTCAGCGATGATGACCAGCAGCATGGTAAACAACGTCATGTTATCTCCTTATTCTGACGGCGCAGTAAGCATGGCGCGAAACCGGGACCAGTCAAAGGCCGGGCCGGGATCGGTTTTTCTCGCCGGAGCGATATCACTGTGTCCCGTGATATTTTCGGCAATGGCCGGGTAGAGTCCAATAAGCGTTTTGGTTACAGCCACGAGTTGTTGATACTGTGAATCGGTATAGGGCACGGTGTCAGTGCCTTCCAGTTCGATTCCGATAGAAAAATCGTTGCATCGTTCACGCCCCTGGTACATCGACACCCCGGCATGCCAGGCGCGTTTATCAAAGGGAACATACTGAACGACTTCACCATCGCGACGAATCAGACAATGGGCCGACACGCGCAGATGTGCAATCTCAGCAAAGAAAGGATGTGCATCAGGATCTATCGTTCCTGTGAATAACGCATCGATCCACGGGCCGCCAAACTCACCCGGCGGGAGACTAATATTATGAACAACCAGCAGTGTGGGCTTTTCATCCTCCGGGCGGCAGTCGTGGTGCGGCGAGGGCACATGCCGCGCATCCACCAGCCATCCGTTTTCTAACAACATGCTGGAACTCCTTATGTATGGTGCTGTTACTCGGTTCAGAGTAGCATGTTTCAATATTATGATTCGTTACCAATTTGGAGTTTTATCATGCCGCCTCGCCGCTACAACCCCGACCACCGACGTGAAGCGCTTCTGGAACGTATTAATATGGATATTCCGGCAAGCGTTGCCCATGCTTTGAAAGAAGATCTGGGCGGTGACATCAATGCCGAAAAGGATATTACTGCCCAATTATTGCCAAAAGAAGCACGTTCGCACGCCGTCATTATCACCCGTGAAGATGGCGTTTTTTGCGGTAAGCGCTGGGTTGAAGAGGTCTTTACCCAACTGGCAGGTGATGATGTGCAGATCACCTGGCATGTTGAAGACGGCGATGTGATTACGGCAAACCAGCCGCTGTTTGAGCTGAATGGTCCGTCCCGCGTTTTGCTCACCGGTGAACGAACCGCGCTTAACTTCGTCCAGACCTTATCCGGGGTGGCAAGTGAAGTACGCCGCTACGTTGACCTGCTTGTCGGCACCCGTACACAGTTACTGGATACCCGTAAAACACTGCCGGGCCTGCGTACGGCGCTGAAATACGCGGTGCTCTGTGGTGGTGGTGCAAACCACCGGCTGGGGTTATCAGACGCGTTCCTGATTAAAGAGAACCATATTATCGCCTCGGGTTCGGTACGTCAGGCGGTTGAAAAAGCCTTCTGGCTACACCCAGATGTCCCTGTTGAAGTGGAAGTCGAAAACCTGGAAGAACTGGTGCAGGCGATAAAGGCCGGGGCCGATATCATCATGCTCGATAACTTCGAAACAGAGCAGATGCGCGAAGCAGTAAAACTGACTAACGGCCAGGCTCAGCTTGAGGTATCCGGTAACGTGACGTTCGATACTATCCGTGAATTCGCCGAGACCGGGGTCGATTACATCTCCGTCGGGGCGCTGACCAAACACGTGCGAGCCCTCGACCTCTCGATGCGCTTTAAATAGTGTCTTCTCCCCTCTCCGCCCGGAGAGGGGAATTTCAGCCCCGCTCGCAAATCCGTTGTCCTTCCCTGCAACACCAAATGAATTCTCTGAAGACCCCTTCCCGTTCCCTTTTTTGTCCCTCGCCCCTGCTCTTTTGCGCTGCCAGAGTAGCGCCATTCGACATAAGGAGCAGACATGGACAGACAACAGGGATTCACACTCATTGAGCTGATGGTAGTCATTGGCATTATTGCAATTCTGAGTGCCATCGGCGTACCCGCCTACCAGAACTACCTGCGAAAAGCGGCACTGACCGATATGCTACAAACCTTCATTCCCTACCGTACTGCCATTGAGCTTTGCGCACTGGATCATGGTGGTGTGGAACGCTGTGACGCGGGCAGTAACGGCATTCCTTCCCCCACCACGACGCGTTACGTCTCAGGAATGAGCGTGACGAAAGGGATCGTGACCTTAACAGGCCAGGAGAGTCTCAATGGGCTGGAGGTGGTTATGACGCCACAGTGGAACAACGGCAACGGTATGACAGGCTGGATGCGTGACTGCAACATCAGTGCTGACAGTGCCCTTAAACAGGCTTGCGAAGATGTTTTCCGCTTCGACACTAACTGAGGAGCAGAGAATGAATACGGATCAACTCGTGGCACTCTGTCTGCGCCATCACGCTCTGCTGCTAACCAGCGATAGTGACATGATTAGCATTGCCGTCGTGGGAAACCCAGGTAGTGAGCTAATGGAAGCGCTGCGTTTCGCGACCCAGAAACGGATTGATATCGAATGCTGGAGCACTGAGCGTATGGAAAAACACCGGCAGTTAACGTCACAATCGCATCTGCCTGTCGTTTCTCCATCACATTCAGCAGTGGAAATCCTCAACCACACGCTGCAACAGGCGATAAATCAACGCGCTTCCGACATTCATATCGAACCGATGGAGCACGCATGCCAGATCCGCTTACGTATTGACGGCGTACTGTGCCCGCAACCTCCGATTTCTGCAGCAATGGCAACCCAGTTCAGCGCGCGTTTAAAAGTGTTAGGTAACCTGGATATTGCTGAACGCCGTTTACCGCAGGACGGTCAGTTTACGATTGAGCTGGCAAATGAGCCTGTCTCATTTCGAATCGCCACACTTCCCTGCAGCGGTGGCGAAAAGATTGTTCTGCGCTTGTTGCATCAGGTTCAGCAGGCTCTTGAGCCGAAAGCACTCGGTATGAGTACTGAACAACTGACCTGCTTTACCGACGTTCTCCATCAGCCACAGGGGCTGATTCTGGTCACGGGTCCCACTGGCAGTGGAAAAACGGTGACGCTTTACAGTGCGTTGCAGGCACGTAACACGCCTGATGTTAACATCTGTAGCGTGGAGGATCCCATTGAGATCCCGCTTGCGGGATTAAACCAGACGCAGATTAATCCCCGCGCGGGTTTAACATTTCAGAGCGTGCTGAGAGCGCTGCTACGTCAGGATCCTGACATCATTATGATCGGCGAAATTCGTGATGGTGAAACGGCTGAGATTGCCATTAATGCCGCCCAGACCGGGCATCTGGTGTTATCGACGCTGCACACTAACTCAACAACAGAAGCCCTGACTCGCCTGGAGCAGATGGGCGTGGCGCGCTGGATGATATCTTCCGCACTCTCGATGGTGATTGCTCAGCGCCTGGTTCGTCGTCTTTGCCCACATTGTCGCCGGGAAGCCAACGAAAACGCTGAATTACCTCGCTCAGTCTGGTGCAGACCGCTTCCACGCTGGCAACCCACAGGTTGCGATCGCTGCTATCACGGTTTCTATGGCCGCGTGGCCATTTTTGAAGTTCTTGTGATCGATAGTTTCCTGCGGCAGGCCATTGCCAGCGGCGCAGGAACCGAAGTGATAGAAGCAAGTGCCCGACAGGCAGGAATGCTTTCCCTGTTCGAACACGGCTGTATCGCGGTTGAACAGGGTCTGACTACACTCGAAGAGTTGTTGCGCGTCCTGGGAATGCCCGATGGTTGCTAACCAACTCTGGCGCTGGCGAGCGCTTTCCATTGAAGGAGAGCCCCGGAGTGGAACACTCTGGGCGACAGACCGTAATGCGGCTTTCACCAGGCTGATGCGTAACGAGTTACATCCGCTGACAGTGACCCGATGCTCACAGAAATACCGCTGGCGGCCACATCACTGCTACGAGATGTTTCGCCAGCTCGCGACTCTTCTGCAGGCTGGGCTGACATTATCCCATAGTCTGCAAATGCTGGCGGACCAGCATCCATTAAAACCCTGGCAGGCACTCCTGCAAAGCATTGCCGATGAACTTAGTGAAGGATGCCCTTTTTCAGAGGCACTAAAGCGATGGCCTGCGGTCTTTAGCCCATTGCATGTCTCAATGGTGAAAACCGGTGAGCTAACAGGAAAACTGGAAGAGTGTTGCCGCCAGCTAGCACAGCAACAAAAGTCTCAGCAGCAGCTCAATGCAAAAGTGAAAAAGGCACTGCGCTATCCGATGATAATCCTGATGCTGGCCGTACTTGTCGTGCTGGCGATGGTCACTCTGGTCTTGCCCGAATTTGCCGCTATCTACAGGACGTTTAATACTCCGCTCCCGCTACTGACACAGATTGTCATGGGGATGGCCGCTTTTATGCAGTCATATTCCCTCGCACAGTTCGCTGTACTGCTTGTACCTGTGGCTGCCGCCTGGATTCTGCGAAATGACCCTCGCTGGCAACGTATTTTGCTGCATACTCCCGTCATGGGCGCACTGGCAAAGGGCCAAAAACTGGGACAGATCTTTACCGTGCTGTCGCTCACACAACAGGCGGGCATTCCCTTTTTACAGGGGCTGGAGAGCGCGGAGGAAACCGTTGAAAATCAGTACTGGCAAGGAGTTCTCCGCAATGTGCGGGAGGACATTGAAAAAGGTCTCCCCATCTGGCCATCCTTCCAGAAGACGGCAATCTTTACCCCACTGTGTATTCAGCTTTTACGAACCGGTGAAATGTCAGGGGCGTTGGACGTCATGCTGAAGAACCTTGCCCACCATCACACGGAGCAAACCTTCCAGCAGGCAGATAACCTGGCGGCACTTCTGGAGCCTTTGCTTCTGATTGTGACGGGAGTCATCATCGGCACACTGGTGGTGGCAATGTACCTGCCTATTTTCCATCTGGGGGATGCGATGAGCGCAGGATAATGCTGGCGCACAGGCATGCGCCAGCTGAAGCTATTACAGGCTATTGAATACGCGGTTTTCCTGCTCCTGAACGCGGATAAACGTAGTACGTTTCGTCAGCTCTTTCAGACGAGATGCCCCAACATAGGTGCAGGCTGAGCGTAAACCGCCAAGGATATCGCGCGCAGTGTTTTCGACCGGGCCACGCAGTGGCAGCTTCACGGTTTTACCTTCAGCCGCGCGGTATTTTGCCACACCACCGACATGACGGGTCATCGCAGATTCAGAGCTCATCCCGTAGAACAGCATGAATTTCTCGCCATTCTCTTCAACCACGGTGCCACCACTCTCTTCGTGGCCTGCCAGCATACCGCCGAGCATCACAAAGTCTGCGCCGCCGCCAAAGGCCTTCGCAACATCACCCGGCATGGTGCAACCACCGTCGCTGATGATCTGACCGCCCAGTCCATGGGCAGCATCAGCGCACTCAATCACAGCGGAAAGTTGCGGATAACCGACACCGGTTTTGACGCGCGTGGTGCATACGGACCCCGGGCCAATGCCCACTTTCACAATATCGGCACCGGAAAGGATCAGTTCTTCACACATTTCGCCAGTCACCACGTTACCAGCGATGATGGTTTTGGTCGGCCAGGTTTCGCGAGCCTTGCTGACAAACTGCACGAAGTGCTCGGAATAACCGTTGGCCACATCAATACAGACGAAGTTTAGTGCTGGATTCGCGTTCAGGATCTGTTTGGTCTTCTCAAAATCCGCATCGGATGTGCCGGTAGAAACCATGACATGCTTAACGACATCATCAGAGGATGACGCAACAAATGCATTCCACTCTTCAGGGCTGTAATGCTTATGCACAGCGGTGAGAACATCAAATTTTGCCAGCGCCGTTGCCATTTCGAATGTGCCCACTGTGTCCATGTTGGCAGCAATAATTGGCACACCAGACCAGGTCTGACCGGAATGTTTAAAGGTGAATTGACGTTCGAGTTCAACGTCTGAGCGACTTTTCAGTGTAGAGCGTTTAGGGCGGATAAGAACGTCTTTGAAACCTAACTTCAGATCTTCTTCAATACGCATGTGCGGATTCCTGGGGTTAGAGGCAAATATATTAAAAGCACAACTCCAGTGACGCTATCATACGCACTAATACCTGCTCCGCAAGACTGCGAAATTCTCTTTTTTTACGCTACAATCCTATAAATTTACCTGGTAAAAAGCAGGTAAAGAGGGCTAAACAGTTGTTGGCGCACGCAGGAATTTTAATCAACTGATTTTAATAATGAATAATTCCCAGGATTTGATTTAATGGGGTATATCGTCGCATTAACCGGCGGCATCGGTAGTGGCAAAAGTACCGTTGCGGACGCTTTTTCTCGTCTGGGTATCACGATTATTGATGCCGATATCATTGCCCGTCAGGTGGTAGAACCTAATACACCCGCATTAAAGGCCATCAAAGAACATTTTGGTCAGACAATCATCAATGCGGATGGTACGCTCAATCGCCGCCAGCTTCGTGAATGCATTTTTTCTGATTCTGCAGAAAAGATCTGGCTTAATGCCTTGCTCCACCCCATTATCCACCAGGAAACCCAGCGTCAGATTGCCGCAGCCAGCTCACCCTATGTATTGTGGGTGGTTCCGTTACTGGTGGAAAATCAGTTGCAGAAAAAAGCCGACCGGGTGCTGGTTATTGATGTTTATCCCGAAACGCAAATCCAGCGCACCATGATGCGCGACCACGTCTCGCGTGAACATGCTGAACAAATTCTTGCCGCTCAGGCCACTCGCGCTCAGCGCCTTGCCGTTGCGGATGATGTTATTGATAATAACGGCGCACCAGATGCCATCGCATCGGATGTTGCCCGTCTGCACGCGCAGTATCTGACGTTTGCCGCGCAGACCGTTGCACAGGAAAAACCATAATGTCGACTCACATCCTTTTTGAGCATCCGCTCAACGAAAAAATGCGTACCTGGTTACGCATCGAATTTCTCATTCAACAGCTTTCACAACATCTACCTGTCAACGATCATGCCACAGCGTTACACTTCTTCCGTAACGTGGGCGATCTACTGGATGTGATTGAACGCGGGGATGTCCGCACAGAATTGCTCAAAGAGCTGGAGCGTCAGCAGCGTAAATTGCAGGCCTGGACTGAGGTCCCCGGTGTTGATCAAAGCCGTATCGACGATCTCCGCCAGCAGTTGAAAGCCAGCAGTACCATTCTGATGGCTGCGCCACGTGTTGGACAATTTTTGCGTGAAGACCGCCTGATTGGCCTGGTACGCCAGCGTCTGAGCATCCCAGGAGGTTGCTGTAGTTTCGATCTCCCGACGCTGCATATGTGGCTGCATATGCCGCAAGCTCAACGTGACGCACAGGTGAACAGCTGGCTGGCAAGTCTGGAACCGATGCACCAGACGCTGTCGCTTATCCTCGATCTGATCCGTAACTCAGCCCCATTCCGTAAGCAAACCAGCCTGAACGGTTTCTATCAGGATAACGGTGATGATGCCGATCTTCTGCGCCTGAATTTATCGCTTGGCGAACAGCTTTACCCACAAATTTCCGGACATAAAAGTCGTTTTGCCATTCGCTTTATGCCGCTGGACAGTGAAAATGGTACCGTGCCAGAACGTCTCGATTTTGAACTGGCCTGTTGTTGAGGAGTACTGATGTCTGACGTAACCACCGTAAACTGCCCAACCTGTGGCAAAACCGTTGTCTGGGGCGAAGTGAGTCCGTTCCGCCCATTCTGCTGTAAACGCTGTCAGTTGATTGATCTGGGAGAATGGGCAGCGGAGGAGAAACGCATTCCGAGTGAAGGCGATCTCTCGGATAGCGATGACTGGAGCGAGAACCAGCAGTAACGTATAAAGCCTGCTGGCGCTTCGCTTAGCAGGCCTACCTGTTTGCCACTAATCGGCGGATCACAGGCTCATTAGCCGGTGGGAATTTTTCGGCATCACTTACCTGAAGTTCAACCCAATTACCCGGTTGTCCCTCTTTCCCCCAGGGTTCCCCTTCCCAGCTTTCTACCAGCCAGAACCACAGCGTGATGTGCCTGTCCGGAAACTGATATTCGAGCTTATCAAACAGCGTTGCACCAAGTGGAGTAATCCCCACCTCTTCCTGCAGCTCGCGAACCAGCGCCTCTTCCGGCGTTTCACCTGATTCAATTTTCCCACCCGGGAACTCCCATTTGTTCGCCATATGGGCGTCAGCCGCGCGCTGGGTAATGAAGATTTGGTTTTGCGGGTTGCGAATAATCCCGACGGCAATTTGCAGTATTTTCATAGTGTCACTTCCATAAAAAAGGCGCAGATGTCTGCGCCTTTTTGCTTTTGTATGAACTTAGTTCAGACGGCCGTGGCACGCCTTGTATTTTTTACCGGAACCACATGGGCATGGATCGTTGCGACCCACTTTACGATCACCTGTCTGCGCCGCGATCGCCGCTGCGGCTTCGCTGTCGTCAGTCTGGTGGCTCAGTTGTTGCATCTGTGCCAGACGCTCAGCTTCTTCGCGACGCTGCTGCTCCATCGCTTCCACTTCTTCCGGCAAGCGCACCTGAACCTTGCTCAGGGTGCTGATCACTTCATATTTCAGTGACTCCAGCATCGACGCAAACATCGAGAAGGATTCACGCTTGTATTCCTGCTTCGGATCTTTCTGCGCATAGCCACGCAGGTGGATACCCTGACGCAGGTAGTCCATCGCCGCCAGGTGCTCTTTCCACAGTGAGTCCAGGGTCTGCAGCATCACACCTTTTTCGAAGTGACGCATCATCTCAGCGCCAACGACTTCTTCCTTACGCTTGTACACATCCAGCGCGGTTTCGAAGATACGTTCGCGCAGGGTTTCTTCATGCAGCTCAGGTTCTTTGTCCAGCCACTCTTTGATTGGCAGCTCGAGGTCAAAGTCGTTTTTCAGACGTTCCTGGAGACCTTCGATATCCCACATCTCTTCCAGAGACTGCGGTGGGATATGCGCGTCGATAGTCGCTTTGAATACGTCTTCGCGAATGCTGTTAATGGTTTCGCTCACGTCAGACACGTCCAGCAGTTCGTTACGCTGGGTGTAGATTGCACGACGCTGATCGTTAGCGACATCATCATATTCCAGCAGTTGCTTACGAATATCGAAGTTGCGGCTTTCCACTTTACGCTGTGCGTTAGCAATCGCTTTAGTGACCCACGGGTGCTCAATGGCTTCGCCTGGCTTCATGCCAAGCTTACGCATCATGCCGGAAACACGGTCAGAGGCGAAAATACGCATCAGCGCATCTTCCATAGACAAGTAGAAACGGGAAGAACCGGCATCACCCTGACGACCCGCACGACCACGCAACTGGTTATCAATACGACGAGATTCGTGACGCTCGGTACCAATAATGTGCAGACCACCGGACGCCAGAACGGCGTCATGACGTACCTGCCAGTCAGCTTTGATCTGCGCAATCTGTTCAGGCGTTGGGTTTTCCAGCTCTGCCACTTCAGCCTGCCAGCTACCGCCCAGCATAATATCAGTACCACGACCCGCCATGTTGGTGGCGATGGTCACTGCAGCCGGATAACCTGCCTGCGCAACGATATCAGCTTCTTTGGCGTGGAATTTGGCGTTCAGAACGTTGTGTTTGATACCCGCTTTAGTCAGCTCGTGAGAAACCACTTCGGATTTCTCGATAGAAATGGTCCCTACCAGAACCGGCTGACCATTCGCAGTACGATCGCGAATATCTTCGATGATCGCCTGAATTTTTTCCGCTTCGGTCATGTACACCAGGTCCGGCATATCCTTACGGATCATTGGACGGTTGGTTGGAACGACTACGGTATCCAGCTTATAGATAGAGCTGAATTCAAACGCTTCGGTATCGGCAGTACCGGTCATGCCCGCCAGCTTCTCGTACAGACGGAAGTAGTTCTGGAAGGTGATAGAGGCCAGCGTCTGGTTTTCATTCTGAATATCCACACCTTCTTTGGCTTCCACAGCCTGGTGCAGACCATCAGACCAGCGGCGGCCCTGCATGGTACGGCCGGTGTGTTCATCGACGATGATCACTTCGCCGTCTTTTACGATGTAGTCGACATCGCGGGTGAACAGCGCGTGGGCACGCAGGGCGGCGGTCACGTGGTGCATCAGCATGATGTTGCTCGGAGAGTACAGAGACTCGCCCTCTTCCATGATGCCTTCAGCGACCAGCAGCTCTTCAATTTTCACCAGACCACGCTCGGTCAGGTTCACCTGGCGCGCTTTTTCATCAACGGAGAAGTGGCCTTCACCCTGGAAGGTATCGGAGTCTTCTTTCTCCTGACGCAGCAGGTGTGGAATGATTTTGTCGACTTTACGGTACATCTCAGAGCTGTCTTCAGCCGGGCCGGAGATAATCAGCGGAGTACGCGCTTCATCGATCAGGATGGAGTCCACCTCATCCACCAGCGCATAGTGCAGCTTACGCTGTACGCGCTCTTCCGGGCTGAACGCCATGTTGTCGCGCAGGTAGTCGAAGCCGTATTCGTTGTTGGTGCCGTAGGTAATATCCGCGTTATACGCTTCACGCTTGGCTGGCGCAGGCAGACCAGACATGTTGATGCCGACAGTCATACCGAGGAATTCAAACAGTGGACGGTTGTTTTCGGCGTCACGCTGTGCCAGATAGTCGTTGACGGTTACGACGTGAACGCCTTTACCGGTCAGTGCGTTCAGGTATGCCGGCAGCGTTGCGGTCAGGGTTTTACCTTCACCGGTACGCATTTCCGCGATGCAACGTTCGTTGAGCACCATACCACCCAGCAGCTGAACATCGAAGTGACGCATGCCGAACACACGCTTACTCGCTTCACGGACCACGGCGAAAGCTTCCGGGATCAGGCTTTCTAAGGTTTCACCTTTTTCCAGACGAGCACGGAATTCCGCCGTTTTGGCTTTCAGCTCGTCATCAGAGAGCTTCTCCATCGCCGGTTCCATGCCATTGATGATAGCGACAGCTTTGCGCATACGGCGCAGGGTACGATCGTTACGACTACCAAAAACTTTTGTTAATAATTTGATTAGCATAATAAATTCTCAAACGCCCTGTCGTGGGCAGATAAATTAAGGTATTGAAAAAGTTAATTTAACTGAGGCGTTGAGGCCCGGCGCGAATGCCGTGAACCTGGCTAATCCATGTTGAAACAGAGAATGAGGCAGGAGAAACGAACGCGAATTGCGCCGTCTGACGAACCATGACCGGTGGCTGGCTATCCTGGGTGAGCAGCGCATTGAGTGTGTCAAGCAGGGCAAGATGCTGAGCCTGCTCCGGCCGTGCCGTTTCAGCAACAGGCATTGCCTGCGGGGCCATCGCAAATGACAAATGGCGGATAACCGTGCGAATGGCGTGCTGGTGCCAGTAATCAACTGAGAAATTAGGGCGGCGACTGGCTTCAAGCCACGCGAGGTTAGTAAAGTTAACCCGCGTATTGAGATCGTGTTTGGTTGTGGAGGTTTTCGGCGGTGTTGCCGCTTCAGCACTGTTACTGAGCGCAGGCAAGCCGAGACTCGCCGCGACCATCCCTAATAAGAGATGCGGCCAGAAGTAACGTCTGCCAAATTGTCGCCAGCGCGTCAGTATTCCGCTCACTTGCTCCACCACATAAGTCAGCCTTTACAGGCTGAAGTCAGTTATTCTTTTAAGCGCCCAGATATTACCACTAAAGCCAATACACAGCAGCAGGAATGACGTACTACTGCGGGGAAAAACGGTCAAGAATGCAGCTAACGCACAGATTTTCAACGTATGGCAACGGATTGGGGGACTGAGGGCAAAAATGAAGATAGGTATAAATAAAAACGACTGGTCTCCCTGGTCGGAGAGAGTACCAGGTTAACCAGTCGATTTTTTACGAAACGGCTTGAACCGTTACGCCAGAACCATGCTTGGTGCTTTGAACGCCAGAGGCAGCTCTGCTTCGTCTTCGAAGGTCACATATTCCCAGGCTTCCTGTTTTGCCAGGACGGCCTGCAACAGTTTGTTGTTCAGTGCATGACCGGATTTGAACGCGGT
Source organism: Enterobacter sp. 342 (assembly GCF_036663495.1). NCBI lineage: Bacteria > Pseudomonadati > Pseudomonadota > Gammaproteobacteria > Enterobacterales > Enterobacteriaceae > Enterobacter > Enterobacter sp. 342. The sequence goes on along the minus strand of NZ_JAWUEI010000003.1, from coordinate 203,866 downwards.
AAATGCACCAATGATGTTGTGACCACACATGAACAGGTCGCCGATAGCGTCCAGCATTTTATGACGAACGAATTCATCTTCGAAACGCAGGCCGTCTTCGTTCAGTACGCGATAATCGTCAACAACGATGGCACAATCGAAGCTGCCGCCCAGGCACAGGCCGCGGGACTGCAGATATTCGATATCACGCATGAAGCCAAATGTACGGGCACGGCTGATCTGGCGCATAAATGCATCAGCAGAGAAGTTCATCGCATAGCGTTGGGTGCTGGAATCAATCGCCGGATGGTTAAAGTCGATGGTAAAGTCCAACGAGAAACCATTGTACGGTTTGAATTCAGCCCACTTGTCGCCATCTTCAACACGAACGGTCTCTTTGATGCGAACAAATTTCTTCGCGCAGTTCAGTTCTTCGATGCCAGCATCCAGCAACAGATAAACGAACGGAGCAGCACTACCATCCATAATCGGGATTTCTGGCGCATCGACTTCAACAATAATGTTATCGATACCCAGACCCGCCAGGGCGGCGTTCAGGTGCTCTACGGTAGAAATCCGCACGTCATGCTCGTTCACCAGACAAGTACAGAGCATAGTATCACGCACAGATTTGGCATCGGCCGGAAAATCTACCGGTGGATTCAAGTCGGTGCGACGATAGATGACCCCGGTATTGGCCGGCGCAGGGCGCAACGTCAGTGTGACTTTTTTGCCGGTATGTAAACCGACGCCAGTCGCCTGAACGATACGTTTAAGTGTCCTTTGTTTGATCATCGTATAATCTCGCCAAATTAACTATCCAACCGAGAGTGTATATCACTAACGGTGGGCCAGTTTAGCACAAAGAGCGCAAATCCCCAAATTCCAGCCAATTCTTAGTCAGCTTGCTTACGCAGGAACGCCGGGATATCCAGATAATCTGGCTCTTTCGCAGTTTGCGGTGTTGGGTCATTAACCACTTTCGCGGCCGGCTTCTGCTCCTGAGTCAAAGGAGACATACCGTGCTGCTGGTAACGGTCCATTACCGGTTGCTGAGTCTGTTTGTTAGTCACCAGCGTGATTTCAGGACGCTTGTCCATACCAATACCGGTAGCAACCACAGTCACGCGCAGTTCGTCGTTCATTTCCGGGTCAAGGGATGTACCGATTACCACGGTCGCGTTATCAGAGGCGAACGCACGGATGGTGTTACCCACGGTTTCGAACTCATCCAGACGCAGGTCAAAGCCAGCGGTAATGTTGACCAGCACGCCGCGCGCACCAGACAGATCGATATCTTCCAGCAGTGGAGAAGAGATAGCCATTTCAGCCGCTTCTTCTGCACGGTCTTCACCGCTCGCCACGCCAGAGCCCATCATTGCGTAGCCCATTTCGGACATCACGGTGCGAACGTCTGCAAAGTCAACGTTCATCAGGCCAGGACGGGTAATCAGTTCGGCGATACCCTGAACCGCGCCTTTCAGCACGTCGTTTGCTGCGCCAAAGGCGTCCAGCAGGGAGATACCGCGACCCAGAACTTTCAACAGCTTGTCGTTCGGGATGGTGATCAGAGAGTCCACATGTTTGGACAGCTCGGTGATACCCTGCTCCGCGAAGGCCATACGCTTCTTGCCTTCAAAATTGAAAGGCTTGGTAACGACAGCAACGGTCAGGATACCTAAATCTTTAGCGACTTCAGCCACAACAGGTGCTGCACCAGTACCGGTACCGCCACCCATGCCTGCTGCGATGAAGACCATGTCCGCACCTTCCAGTGCAGCACGCAGGGCTTCACGATCTTCTTCAGCCGCATTGCGACCGACTTCCGGGTTAGCCCCAGCGCCCAGCCCTTTGGTGATACCACCACCGATCTGGATTGTCTGGCCAACAGCCGTTTTACGCAGTGCCTGGGCATCGGTGTTAACTGCGAAGAATTCAACACCTTCAATGCGTTCACGCACCATATGCTCTACGGCGTTACCGCCGCCACCACCGACGCCGATGACTTTAATCACCGCGTCGTTGGTCAGTTCCATAGGTTCAAACATAATTTCTCTCTCCGTTGTGCCTGTCGCCCGAGACCGCTAATTCTCTCCGGTCTCTTAAAAAAATTAAAACTCTTTTCGCAACCAGTTGTTCAGTCGTTTGACCCACGACCCCACTGAGACGCGTTTTTCCACTTCTGCTTCACCACTGAGATGAGATTCCTTCCCGTAGTGGAGCAGGCCCACAGCCGTTGAATAATACGGCTCCTGAGCATAATCCGTTAAACCGGTGATATTCAGTGGCGCACCAATACGCACCTGCGTATGGAACACGCGCTGAGCACAGGCCGCAAGACCTTCAATTTGCGCTGCACCGCCGGTTAATACAATCCCCGCCGCGAGATGATGTTTAACACCCTGCTGACGAAGCTGTTCCTGTAACTGTAAAATCTCTTCGTTGACAAGATTGAGCAGCTCGGTATAGCGCGGCTCAATCACCTCTGCCAGCGTCTGGCGTTGCAGACTGCGCGGTGGACGACCACCTACGCTTGGCACTTCAACGCTCTCATCTTTCCCAACGATAGATCCCAGCGCACAACCATGGCGCACTTTAATCGCTTCTGCATCGCTCGGTGGCGTACCAAATGCGTAAGCAATATCGCTGGTCACAACATTCCCTGCGTAAGGGATCACTTTGGTGTGGCGCAGAGCACCGCCGGTATATACGGCCATGTCCATTGTACCACCACCAATATCGACCACACAGACGCCCAGTTCACGTTCATCTTCGGTCAGCACGGAATAACTTGCCGCCAGACCGGCGAAAATAAGTTGGTCAACTTTCAGGCCACAACGTTCAACAGCTTTTACAATGTTCTTCGCCATATCGTTGTGACATGTGATCAGGTGCACTTTTGCCTGCATACGCACGCCAGAAAGGCCTACCGGATTCTTGATCCCTTCCTGGTAGTCGATGGCATATTCCTGCGGGATCACATGCAGCACGCGATGCTCATCGCGGACACGCACGGATTTCGCCGTATGCACAACGTTTTCAACGTCTTCCTGTGTTACTTCTTCTTCAGAAATCGGCACCATACCGATTTCGTTCTGGCAGCTAATATGCTTACCAGAAAGGGCCAGATAGACAGAAGAAATCTGGCAATCTGCCATTAATTCAGCCTGATCGATGGCGCGCTGTACGCATTTCACCACCGATTCAAGATCGTTTACCCCACCTTTATCCATACCACGGGACGGGCAACTGCCCACGCCAATGATATTGACCATACCGTCGGGCAGAACTTCCCCTACTAAAGCGGCAACTTTCGCAGTGCCAATCTCCAGTCCAACTACCAGTTTTCTGTCCGTCGCCTTGATCATTGTTGTTCTGCCTGTACCTGTGCCTGATTCTGTTGCTGATTAGGTTCCTCGACCGGAGCCGGTACCCAACCGACTGCTGCGCCTGAGTCATAGCGCAAATCAACGTAGCTTATCCGTTTGCCGTCAGTCTGTGCCTGCTGCTGTAAAACCGGGTAAAGTTCTACAAAACGCGCCAGACGCTTCATGGTGTCGCCGCGACCCAGGTTAAGCTTAATGCCGTTCGTTAACGTCAACTGCCAGGAGCGGCGTGCCGTCATGGCAGCATCTTTTAACGTAAACCTGTCTTTCGCCAGCACCTGCCCCATTTCGCGAAAACCCTGTAACACTTCATTTTCGCTGCCTTCAGGGCCATACAACATCGGTAAATTTTGCTTGTTGACACGATCGGTCGGAACGCTGAAGGAATTTCCGTCTACGTCAACCATGTGCTGATCATTCCAACGCGCAATGGGCACATATTCAACCAGATGAATCTTCAATTCATCAGGCCATTGCTTTCTTACACTCGCCTGTTTTATCCACGGCAGACGTTCAATCTGGCTCTGGATAATATTGACGTCCTGAGTCATAAAGGTGCCAGGCGATCCCAGCGCCAGAATTGACTGGCGAATATCATCGTTTCGCGTGTAGTGACGTTCACCCGTTACCACCAGCTTAGAAAGCGGTAACCGTTGTGCGTCTTCCATCCAGCCCAGGACCATCCAGCCGCTGATAAACACGGTGCACAGCACCCCGAGCAGGAAAATAATCCCTGCAAGACGCGTTCCATTACTCCGGCGTGAAGAAGTGTATTCTTCTTCGTCATCGCGGTTGCGTGTGTTCAATGCAGCCTGAGACATATCAGCCCGCCTGGTCCAGAATACGTACGACTAACTGCGAGAAACTCATTCCCGCCTGACGTGCAGCCATCGGCACAAGGCTGTGGCTGGTCATGCCTGGCGAAGTATTGGCTTCCAGCAAGTAAAATTGGCCATCACTGTCGAGCATGACATCAATGCGTCCCCAGCCGCGGCATCCAAGAACATTCCAGGCTTTAAGCACCAGGGACTGTAAATCGGCTTCACGTTCTGCTTCAAGACCACTTGGGCAGAAATATTGCGTCTCATCAGAGAGATACTTCGCCTCATAATCATAGAAGACTCCAGCGGGTTGGATACGAATTGACGGTAAAATTTCTTCGCCAAGCATCGCAACGGTAAATTCCGGTCCGCTGAGCCATTTTTCAATCAGAACTTCTTCATCATGTTGAAATGCCAGTTCTAAAGCGGCTGATAAATCTTCAGCTTTATCAACTTTAGACATCCCTACACTTGAACCTTCCCGGCTCGGCTTAACAATAACCGGTAAGCCCAGCGCCACAATGCGTGAATTAACGCTGTCCTTCAGGCCCAATTCAAATTCACGGCTCGTCAGTGCAACCCATGGCGCGACAGGCAAGCCAGCGCCCTGCCACAGCAGTTTGCTGCGCAGTTTATCCATAGAAATCGCGGAAGCCATCACGCCACTGCCGGTGTACGGCATACCGATTAAATCCAGCAGCCCCTGCAGGGTGCCATCTTCGCCACCACGACCGTGCAGCGCGATAAAGACCTTATCGAAGCCCATCGCTTTCAGTTGTGTTACATCCGTCTCTTTCGGATCGACCGGATGGGCATTGACACCACCTTCACGCAGGCCCGCCAGTACAGCCGCGCCGGAATTCAGGGAAACCTCACGCTCTGCGGAGGTACCACCAGACAGGACAGCAATCTTATCAGCCATGATGCTCATCCTCCTGGGTTTGCGGCTTCAGTTTGATTTCGGCTAAGGTACGGGCGATTTTGCCGATATTTCCCGCACCCTGAATCAGAATCAAATCGTTACCTGTCAGTACCGGAGCCAGAATTTCTGCTACCTGCACCGGGTCAGAAACCAGAATAGGGTCAACTTTACCGCGGCCACGAATGGTGCGGCATAATGAACGGCTGTCTGCACCTGGAATCGCGGTTTCACCTGCAGAGTAAACATCCAGCATGAGCAGCGTATCTACCTGTGACAGCACGCTGGCGAAGTCATCATACAGATCGCGGGTACGTGTGAAGCGGTGCGGCTGGAAGATCATGACCAGATTCTTGTCAGGCCAGCCAGCGCGCGCAGCTTTGATGGTCGCGTCCACTTCAGTTGGATGATGACCGTAGTCGTCCACCAGCATCGCGGTGCCGGATTTACCGTTCACGGCGTCCAGCGGGAATTCACCGAGGAAGTCGAAACGACGGCCAGTACCCTGGAAGCTCTCCAGCGCCCGCAGGATCGCATCGTCATCAATGCCCTCTTCCGTTGCAACAGCAACTGCCGCTGCCGCATTCAGGGCGTTATGACGTCCTGGCGCATTCAGGGTCACGTGCAGCAGTTCTTTGTCCTGACGCGCGAGGGTGAAATGCCCCTGCGCACCAATCTGTTTGTAATCTTCCACACGGACATCAGCATCTTCGCTGAAACCATAAGTGGTGATTTGACGCCCGACACGCGGCAGCAGCTCGCGGATCACCGGATCGTCTACGCACATCACCGCGCGTCCATAGAACGGCAGGTTATGCAGGAAGTTGATGAAAGTCTGTTTTAAGTTCTCGAAGTCACCCTGGTAGGTATCCATATGGTCAGCTTCGATGTTAGTGACAATCGCCACCATCGGCTGCAGGTGCAGGAACGACGCGTCGCTCTCATCTGCTTCCGCAATCAAATAACGACTGTGTCCCAGACGCGCATGTACGCCTGCGGCTTTGACCAGACCGCCATTGACGAAGGTTGGGTCGAGACCCGCTTCCGCATAAATACTGGAGACCATCGCCGTGGTCGTGGTTTTACCGTGGGTACCGGCAATCGCGATACCGTGGCGGAAACGCATCAGTTCCGCCAGCATTTCTGCACGGCGGATCACCGGAATGCGCGCTTCATGCGCGGCAACAATTTCCGGGTTGTCAGAGGAGATGGCGCTCGATACCACCACCACGCTCGCATCGCGCACGTTTTCCGGGCGATGGTTGAAATAGATAGTCGCCCCAAGCGACGCCAGTTGCTGCGTAACAGGGTTTGGCGCGAGGTCAGACCCGCTGATCTGATAACCTTCGTTAGCTAACACTTCGGCAATACCACCCATGCCAGCACCACCGATGCCAACAAAGTGAATGTGCCGGACGCGACGCATCTCGGGCACGATTGAACGCAGTTTTGCCAGTTGTTGTGTATTCATTCTCTAAACGCCATCGACTACTTAAAATTCGTGCAGCGCAACACGCGCTGCGAGGGTTAAGCCTGGGCTGCCAGACTCACTTCTTTTGCCACCCGTTCCGTCGCATCAGGGATGGCGGTCGCGCGCGCGCGTTCTGCCATCTCCAGCAATACGTCTCTGTTCCAGCCCGCCAGGGTGGTAGCGACCGCATCAGCGGTAAATTGTGGCTGCTCAAATATTTTCGCGGCACCCGCTTTCTCAAGCGGCAACGCGTTCCAGTACTGCTGTCTGTCTTTGTGCTGGAATGGCACAAACAGCGCCGGTAAACCAGCGGCGGCGATCTCGCTCACTGTCAGCGCGCCTGAGCGACAAACGACGACATCGGCCCAGGCGTATGCTGCTGCCATGTCATCAATAAACTCTGTAACGTTATGCTGCGGCTGCCCAGCCTCGGCATAAGCCTGCTCAACGGTTTGCTGAGCACCTTTTCCGCTCTGGTGCCAGATGGTAACGGTATCCCCCAGCTTTGCAGCAACCTGCGGCATTGTCTGGTTTAAGATGCGCGCGCCCTGAGAACCGCCGACGACCAGCACACGAACCGGCCCTTCACGGCCCGTCAGGCGAGCATCCGGCAGCGGCAGTGCCAGCACATCTACACGAACCGGGTTACCCACGACGTCCGCTTTCGGGAACGCGCCAGGAAACGCCTGCATGACTTTGGTGGCGATTTTCGCCAGCCATTTATTGGTCAGACCGGCAATACCGTTCTGCTCATGCAATACGACAGGGATGCCTAACGACCATGCAGCCAGCCCACCCGGGCCAGACACATAACCACCCATGCCGAGTACCACATCCGGCTTAAAGCGCTTCATGATGGTGCGCGCCTGACGCCAGGCGTTAAAAATCCGCACCGGCGCCAGGAGCAGCGCCTTAATACCTTTGCCACGCAGGCCGGAAATACGAATAAAGTCGATCTCGATCCCGTGCTTCGGCACCAGATCGGCTTCCATGCGGTCTGCGGTTCCAAGCCAGCGAACCTGCCAGCCCTGATCCATTAAATGGTGCGCAACCGCCAGCCCCGGGAACACATGTCCCCCGGTACCGCCTGCCATCACCATTAACCGCTTCGGTTGATTCATCGTGAACCTCGTGTAAACGCCTGGGCTTTCTCCAGACGCGTCTCATAATCTATGCGTAACAAAAACATGATGGCTGTCGACATGATCAACAGACTCGAACCACCATAACTGATCAACGGCAACGTCAGGCCTTTGGTCGGCAGCATACCTGCTGCGGCCCCGACGTTAACCAAAGCCTGGAAACTAAACCAGATACCAATCGAGCAGGCTAAGAAACCTGAGAAACGGTGATCGATTTCCAGCGCTTTCCGGCCAATAGACATGGCGCGGAAAGCGACGAAGAATACCATTAATAACGCTAATACCACACCGATATAACCCAGTTCTTCCGCAATAATGGAGAAGATGAAGTCAGTATGCGCTTCCGGTAAATACTCCAGCTTTTGAACGGAATTGCCCAAGCCCTGCCCCCAGACCTCACCACGTCCAAAGGCCATCAGCGACTGCGTCAGCTGATAACCGCTGCCGAACGGGTCTTCCCACGGGTTCCAGAAGGATGTCACACGGCGGATACGGTAAGGCTCGGCGAGGATCAGCAGCACTACCGCTGAGATACCCATTCCGATGATAGCGATGAACTGCCACAGCTTCGCACCCGCCAGGAACAGCATGGCGAGGGTGGTAACAAACAGTACAACTACGGTACCCAGGTCAGGCTGTGCCAGCAGTAACACCGCCAGTACCAAAATCACACCCATCGGTTTTAAGAAGCCGCGCAGGTTGTTACGCACTTCATCCACTTTACGTACCAGGTAGTTAGCCAGGTAGCAGAACAGGGACAGTTTGGTAAATTCCGCAGGCTGAATACGCAGTGGGCCAAAGGCAATCCAACGCGATGCCCCGTTTACGGAGCTCCCCACCACCAGAACGATCAGCAGCATGATGATCGAAGCAATCAGCATTGCCGTACTATGCCGCTGCCAGAACTCCATCGGCAGACGTAAAGTTACCAGCGCCAGGCAGAATGCCAGGATGATGTACAGACCATCACGCTTGGCAAACAGGAAAGGATCGTTCGCCAGACGCTGTCCAACAGGCATAGAGGCCGATGTCACCATAATAAAACCGACCGCCGCCAGCCCCAGCGTGAGCCAGAAGAGCGTGCGATCGTACATGATCAGGCTGTCGTTATCTTTTTGACGAGAGCCCATCACCCAGCCTTTCAGTGCCGCAAACAACCACACCAGGATCCCAAATCCTGGCAGGCGCGGCATTCTCAGGCGAGGGAGAGATAAACGCATCAGCCTAACTCCTTCGCCAGGCGGGTAAAGACATCACCACGCTGTTCGAAATTCTTGAATTGGTCGAGACTAGCGCACGCCGGAGAGAGCAGTACCATATCGCCAGGCTTCACTCGTGGAGCAATCAGGCGCATTGCCTGTTCCATGGTTTCGGTTTGCTCGGCGACCTCAGGGCGCAGTTCAGCCAGTTCACTGCCGTCACGACCAAAGCAGTAGAGACGGATGTTATCGCCAGAAAGATACTGTTTGAGGGAGGAGAAATCGGCCGATTTACCATCGCCACCCAACAGCAGATGCAGCGTGCCGTCAACATGCAGGCCATTCAGGGCCGCCTCAGTGCTCCCCACATTGGTAGCTTTGGAGTCGTTAATCCAGCGAACACCGTTATGCTCCAGCGCCAGCTGGAAACGATGCGCCAGACCGGAAAACGTGGTCAACGCTTTCAGGCTGGAAGAGCGCGGTAAACCTACCGCATCCGCCAGCGCAAGCGCCGCCAGAGCATTGGTGTAGTTATGCTGACCAGAGAGTTTCATCTCTTTGACGTTCAGCACTTTCTCACCTTTTACCCGCAGCCAGGTTTCACCTTGCTGACGGTTCAGGTGGTAATCACCCATGGTAATACCGAAGCTGATGCAGCGTTCGTCAGCACCACGCACCGGCATGGTCAGAGCGTCATCTGCATTGACCACACAGACTTTGGCATTTTCATACACGCGCAGCTTGGCAGCACGGTACTGCTGCAGACCAAATGGATATCTGTCCATATGATCTTCGGTCACGTTAAGGATCGTCGCAGCGGCGGCATGCAGGCTGGAGGTCGTTTCCAGCTGGAAGCTGGAAAGCTCGAGGACATACAGCTCACAGCCTTTATCCAGCAGCATCAGCGCGGGCAGGCCGATATTGCCACCTACTCCTGCGTTCATGCCCGCGGCTTTCGCCATCTCACCTACCAGCGTGGTCACGGTGCTTTTACCGTTAGAACCCGTAATTGCAACTACAGGTGCCTGCACTTCGCGGCAGAACAGCTCGATATCGCCGACAATCTCAACGCCCGCATCAGCAGCAGCGCTCAGTGACGGATGCGCAAGTGCAATACCGGGGCTTGCGACAATCAGATCGGCCGCCAGCAACCAGTCATCATTCAGACTACCAAGGTGGCGTTCAACCTGTTCCGGCAGCTTGTCCAGACCCGGCGGTGAGACACGCGTATCCATCACCCGTGGTGTCACGCCACGCGCGAGGAAAAAGTCCACGCAGGAAAGGCCGGTAAGGCCCAACCCGATGATAACGACTTTTTTGCCCTGGTAATCTGCCATGATTAACGTACCTTCAGCGTTGCCAGGCCAATCAGCACCAGCATCAGCGAAATAATCCAGAAGCGCACAATGACGCGCGGTTCTGGCCAGCCTTTCAGTTCATAGTGGTGGTGGATCGGTGCCATACGGAAGATGCGCTGGCCGCGCAACTTGAAGGAACCGACCTGCAAAATCACGGACAAGGTTTCGACCACAAACACACCGCCCATGATCACCAGCAGGAACTCCTGACGCAGCAGAACGGCAATAATGCCGAGCGCACCTCCCAAAGCCAGGGAACCAACATCACCCATAAAGACCTGCGCCGGGTAAGTGTTGAACCACAGGAAGCCCAGTCCCGCACCGACAATCGCCGTACAGACGATTACCAGCTCACCCGCGTGTCGCAGATAAGGAATGTGCAAATAGTTGGCAAAGTTCATGTTACCGGTTGCCCACGCTACCAGCGCAAAACCCGCGGCCACAAAGACGGTTGGCATAATCGCCAGACCATCCAGCCCATCGGTCAGGTTGACGGCATTACCAGTGCCAACAATGACGAAATACGCCAGCAGGATGTAGAACAGACCCAGTTGCGGCATCACGTCTTTAAAGAACGGCACCACCAGCTCAGTGGCCGGAGTGTCTTTTCCTGCCAGGTACAGCGCGAAGGCCACGCCCAGCGCGATGACCGACATCCAGAAATACTTCCAGCGGGCGATCAGGCCCTTGGTGTCTTTGCGTACCACTTTGCGGTAGTCATCAACAAAGCCAATAATGCCGTAGCCAATCAGGACGGTCAGCACGCACCAGACGTACGGGTTTGACGGGTACGCCCACAGCAGCACTGACACCACAATGGCAGTCAGGATCATGATCCCACCCATGGTTGGGGTACCACGTTTGCTGAAGTGCGACTCCGGACCATCGTTACGCACGACCTGGCCAAAAGAGAGTTTTTGCAGACGGGCAATCATGCGCGGGCCCATCCACAACGAGATGAACAGCGCAGTCAGCAGGCTGACGATGGCGCGAAACGTCAGATAGGAAAAGACGTTAAAGCCTGAATAATATTTGACCAAATGTTCGGCCAGCCAAACTAACATGTCCCGTTCTCCTGTAATGCGTGCACAACCTCTTCCATGGCGGCACTACGTGAACCTTTCACTAACACAGTCACAATTTGTTTTTCTGTAATCAACGCGTTTAGACGCTTAACCAACGCAGCTTTATCGGCAAAATGTTCGCCAACGCCGCTGGCGTGGCTAATGGCCTGGCTCAGTTTTCCTGCGCTCAATACGCAGTCCAGTCCCGCTGCTTTCGCCGCTTCACCGACCTGGGTATGGCAGGCTTCGCTTTCGTCGCCCAGCTCAGCCATATCACCAACCACCATAATGCGGTAACCCGGCATCTCAGACAGCACCTGCACCGCCGCCGTCATCGAACCAACGTTCGCGTTGTAGGAGTCATCCAGCAACAGTTTGTTTTCAGCAAGCTGGATCGGGAACAAGCGTCCCGGCACAGCTTTTAAATGTGCCAGCCCGGTTTTAATCGCTTCATGCGATGCACCTACCGCTGTCGACAATGCCGCCGCCGCAAGCGCATTGGCGATATTATGGCGACCCGGCAGCGGCAGCAGCACATCTACGCCACCCGTTGGGGTAGTGAGTGTGAACTCCGTACCATGAGACGTCACATGAATATTGGTTGCCGTAAAATCACTGTTGGCGGCATTCGGAGAGAAGCGCCAGGTTTTACGCGAGCCAATAATGCTCTGCCAGTTCAACCAGTCATTGTTGTCAGCATTCATAATGGCAATGCCGTCGACAGGCAGACCGGTATAGATCTCACCTTTCGCTTTCGCCACACCTTCCAGCGAGCCAAACCCTTCCAGATGCGCAGCCGCCAGGTTATTCACCAGCGCCGCTTCCGGGCGAGTCAAACTCACAGTCCAGGCAATTTCACCCTGGTGGTTTGCCCCCAACTCGATAACGGCAAATTCGTGCTCTTTGGTCAGGCGAAGTAATGTCATCGGCACGCCGATGTCATTATTGAGGTTGCCTGCGGTATAAAGCGTATTTCCGCACTGACTCAGAATGGCTGCAGTCATTTCTTTCACGGACGTTTTGCCAGAGGAACCGGTCAGGGCCACAACGCGAGTGGGGACTTGCTGACGAACCCATGCAGCCAGCTCGCCAAAAGCGAGACGCGTATCCTTCACCACAATCTGCGGCAGATCGACAGCCAGTTTGCGGCTAACCAGCAGCGCACCAGCGCCATTTTCTTTGGCCTGCTGTGCAAAATCATGCGCGTCAAAACGCTCACCTTTTAGCGCCACAAACAGACAACCCGCAGTCACTTTACGTGTATCCGTCGTCACCGCGTCAATGGTCAGATCCTGCCCCAGCAATTCGCCGTGCAGTACCGCGGCAGCCTGACTTAACGTGATGCTAATCATGCCACCACTCCCAGCAGACGTGCTGCTGTTACGCGGTCCGAGTAGTCCAGACGACGATTGCCGACAATCTGATAATCTTCATGGCCTTTACCAGCCAGCAGCACCACATCATTTTCCTGCGCCTGCATGATAGTGTTCGTTACCGCTTCGGCACGACCTTCAACAACACGCGCACGACCTGCGTCCAGCATACCAGCCAGAATGTCGTTGATAATGGCGCGCGGCTCTTCGGTACGCGGGTTGTCATCGGTTACCACGGGAATATCCGCGAACTGTTCCGCAATAGCGCCCATCAACGGGCGTTTGCCTTTATCGCGATCGCCGCCACAACCAAAGACACACCAGAGTTTACCGGCACAGTGCAGACGTGCCGCTTCCAGCGCTTTTTCGAGCGCATCTGGCGTATGAGCGTAATCAACGACCACGGTAGGTTTACCTGGCGCGCTAAACACTTCCATGCGGCCACAAACCGGTTGCAGACGTTCAGCAGTTTTCAGCAATTCCGCCATCGGATAGCCCAGCGCCAGTAATGTTGCCAGGGCCAGCAGCAGGTTGCTGACGTTAAACGCCCCCATCAGACGGCTTTCAATTTCCCCTTCACCCCATGAAGAGGTAAAGCGAATGGTGGCACCGCTATCGTGGTAGTTCACCTCAACGGCTTTCAGCCAGCGACCATGGCAGTTCGGGTTAATATGGTCTTCCATCGATACCGCAACCGCATCCGGCAGCTTCGCCAGCCAGCGACGACCTACTTCGTCGTCGGCGTTGATGATGGCTTGTCCGCAATGATGCGTGGAGTAGAGCAGCCATTTTGCAGCTTCGTAATGCTCCATATCCCCGTGATAGTCGAGGTGATCGCGACTCAGGTTAGTGAACACAGAGGCTGCAAATTTCAACGCCGCCACACGGTGCTGTACCAGTCCATGCGAAGAAACTTCCATTGCAGCAAAGGTTGCTCCCTGCTCTGCCAGACCAGCAAGGACATGCTGTACATCAACCGCTGATCCGGTGGTATTTTCTGTCGGGCTCACTTTACCCAGCAGGCCATTGCCTACGGTACCCATCACCGCACCGGTTTCACCCAGCAGTTGCGCCCATTGCGCCATGAGTTGTGTGGTGGTGGTTTTTCCGTTTGTTCCCGTCACGCCAACCAGACGTAATTGGTCGGAAGGTTCGTGGTAGAAACGCCCCGCAAGCGCGGAAAGACGCTCATTTAACTGGCTGAGATAGATAACCGGCACCCCGTGCATCTCACGGATCTCACCGTCGGTTGCCTCATCTTTGGCCTCAGCAATAATGGCAGCAACACCTTGCGCAATCGCCTGCGGGATATAACGACGCCCGTCCGCCTGATGACCGACCACCGCCACAAAAAGATCGCCAGATGCAGCCACGCGGCTGTCCAGTACCATCTCTCGCAGTGCTCGCTCCGGTGCATTTGGCACCCACGGAGCGAGAAGGTCGCGCAAATTACGATCTGCCACCTGTACCCTCGCCTTGATTAATTACAAATTCACTTTTTTCGCCCGTCGCCAGCGCATCCGGTTCGATATTCATGGTGCGCAATACGCCGCCCATAATAGCCCCGAACACAGGCGCGGAGACGGCGCCGCCGTAGTATTTACCCGCCTGTGGATCGTTAATGACGACCACCAGCGCAAAACGCGGATTGCTTGCAGGCGCAACGCCTGCGGTATAGGCAATGTATTTGTTGATATAGCGGCCGTCTGGCCCCACTTTTTTCGCTGTACCGGTTTTAATGGCGATGCGGTAGCCTTTGATCGCCGCTTTCACGCCACCACCACCAGGCAGTGCCACGCTTTCCATCATATGCACAACGGTACGAACGATAGATTCCGGGAAGATACGCTCTCCCGGAACCGGTGGATCAACTTTGGTAATCGACAGCGGACGATAGACGCCATAGCTGCCAATCGTTGCGTAGACTCGCGCTAACTGTAACGGGGTTACCATTAGCCCGTAGCCGAAAGAGAAGGTGGCCCTCTCTATGTCAGACCACCGTTGTTTTTGAGGATATAAGCCACTGCGTTCTCCGACCAACCCCAAATTGGTCGCCTTTCCTAGTCCAAAACGTGAGTAAGTCTCTACTAACGCTGAGGACGGCATCGCTAACGCCAGCTTTGAAACACCGACGTTACTCGACTTCTGTAACACCCCGGTCAGGGTCAATTCGCTGTAGCGCGCCACGTCTTTAATCTCGTGGCCGTTAATACGGTAAGGGATCGTGTTCAGGACCGTGTTTTCATTGACGATGCCGCGCTGCAGCGCCGTCATCACCACCATCGGTTTCACCGTTGAGCCAGGCTCAAACACGTCGGTGATCGCCCGGTTACGCATCGCGTCTTTTGCGGTGCCAGTAAAGTTGTTCGGGTTGTAGGATGGGCTGTTGGCCATCGCCAGCACTTCGCCCGTGCTGACATCCACCAGCACAGCACTGCCTGACTCCGCTTTGTTGAAAGCAACGGCATTGTTCAGCTCGCGGTAGACCAGCGCCTGCAAGCGCTCATCAATACTCAGCGCCAGGTTGTGTGCAGCCTGGCTGTCCGTGGACGAGATATCTTCGATCACGCGACCGTAGCGGTCTTTACGCACAATTCGCTCGCCCGGTTGGCCGGTGAGCCACTTATCGAAGCTTTTTTCAACGCCCTCAATCCCCTGGCTATCGACGTTAGTGAAGCCAATGAGGTGAGCAGTTACTTCGCCGGAAGGATAATAACGACGGGATTCCTCACGAAGATGAATACCCGGCAATTTCAGTTTGCGAATGTAGTCAGCCATGTCAGGGTTGACCTGACGCGCCAGATAGATAAAACGTCCTTTCGGGTTAGCGTTGACGCGGGAGGCAAGCTGGTCCAGCGGCATTTTCAGAGCATCGGAGAGCGCTTTCCAGCGGTTATCGAGGGTAATCCCCCCGGCATCGTGCAGCTCTTTCGGATCAGCCCAGATCGCTTTGACCGGCACACTCACCGCCAACGGGCGGCCAGAGCGGTCCGTGATCATCCCGCGGGAAGTGGAAACCTCCTGGACGCGCAGAGAGCGCATATCGCCCTGACGGACCAGCATGTCAGGCGCGACAATTTGTAACCATGCCACGCGTCCCAGCAGGAAACCCAGTGCCAGTAAAATGCAGCCGCAAAGCAACGCAAAACGCCAACTGACAAAGTTGGCCTGTTCTTCCTGACGTTTTGGTTTTAGCGTTTTTGCCGCTGCTTTCATGCGTCGCGTTTTCCCTTATTTTTGTACTACGATATTTTCCTGCGAAGGATCAACATGCTGCAGTTGCAGCTTTTCCGTTGCGATCCGTTCAACCCGGCTGTGATCGCCGAGCGCGTTTTCTTCAAGGATCAGATTTCGCCATTCAATATCCAGCGCATCGCGTTCCAGTACCATCTGCTCGCGCTGCGCAGTTAATAAACGAGTGTGGTGGGCTGTGGTGACCACCGTTACTGCCGTCACAATGATGCAAATGAACAAGCAGAGTGGCAGCTTCCCGAACCGCAAAAGATCGTCGCCGATCACGCCAGGCAAGGCATGGCGCTCGTTGCTTCCTAACGAATCCTTAACTTTGCTTAGGGTCTCTGTCACTCTGCTGATCATGCGTTCGTCCTCTCTGCAACACGCAGCACTGAACTACGGGCACGTGGATTCTCTGCCACCTCTTCTTCGCCCGGCATCAACTTGCCTAATGCTCGCAACTGACGGCCACCCAGCTTCCTGAGTTGTTCTTCCGTCATCGGCAGCCCCGCTGGGACTTGTGGACCGCGGCTTTGTTCACGCATGAAGCGTTTCACAATACGGTCTTCCAGCGAATGGAAGCTGATGATAGATAACCGCCCACCTGGGGCCAGCACGTCGAGCGAGCTTTTTAGCGCCAGCTCTATTTCCTCCAGTTCACTGTTTACCCAGATGCGAACCGCCTGGAAGGTACGGGTCGCGGGATGTTTGTGTTTATCCTTCACCGGTGTCGCCGCCGCGATCACCTCGGCCAGCTCTTTCGTGCGGGTCATTGGCTCAATGCGGTTGCGCTCAACAATGGCGCGCGCAATACGCTTGCCAAAACGCTCTTCGCCGAAGGTTTTGATTACCCATGCAATATCTGCTTCGTCAGCAGTCTGTAACCACTCAGCGGCAGACTGGCCGCGAGTCGGGTCCATACGCATGTCCAGCGGACCATCACGCATAAAGGAGAAGCCACGTTCAGCATCATCAAGCTGTGGTGAAGAGACGCCAAGATCGAGAAGAATCCCGTCGATCTTGCCCGTCAGGCCGCGCTCAGCAACATATTCCGCGAGCGCAGAGAAAGGTCCATGCACGATGGAAAAGCGTGGGTCATTGATGGTTTGCGCCACGGCAATCGCCTGCGGATCGCGATCGATTGCCAGCAGACGTCCTTCCGCTCCAAGTTGGGAGAGGATCAAACGCGAGTGACCACCGCGACCAAAAGTGCCATCAATGTAGATGCCATCCGGACGAATATTCAGGCCGTTAACGGCCTCGTCCAGTAACACCGTTGTATGTTTATAATTTTCCATCATATTTATAGAGACAAGTCCTGCAGCCGTTCCGATAATGTTGCAGAATCAGACTGCTCAGCGTCGATATCTTCCTTGACCTGTTGATACCAGGTCGTTTCGTCCCACAGTTCAAACTTGTTGAACTGCCCGACCAGCATCACTTCTTTGGTCAGACCGGCATGTTGCCGCAACACAGGTGCAATCAGTAAACGCCCTGCGTTATCCATCTGACACTCACTGGCATGTCCCAATAACAACCGCTGCACGCGGCGTTCTTGCGGGTTCATGCTCGAGAGTCGCGACAGCTTTTGCTCAATAATTTCCCATTCAGGCAAGGGGTAAAGCAGCAGGCAGGGGGAGTTAATGTCAATGGTGCAAACCATTTGACCCGCAGCGTTCTCAATCAGCTGGTCGCGGTATCGGGTTGGTACCGATAAACGCCCTTTGCTGTCGAGATTGACTAACGTAGCTCCACGGAACATGCCAGTCTCACCCCTCCTCACCACTTTAACCCACAAATTCCCACCTAAAGGAGTTTACGGAGCGAGGGAAAAGCTTGTCAAGCCAGGACTCTCCCTGTAAGGACTCAAATGCCCTCTATTTACAGAGTTAAACAGTCCTGGTTAATAACTGCACAACTGGCGAGGCAAAATTAACGTTATGAATATTTGTAAGAAAAAAACCGAATATGCACACGAGCGTTAAGACTCACTCAATATCATCGCAGATAAATATAAAGTGTCAGTTTGCGACGCGGGCAGCATTTTATGACAGATTCTCAGGGGATAACAGCGCCAGATTCACCACCGCGCCCAATAAGCAAGGCGGTTGCCATCTTAGCTGGCACTGGAGAAGGAAAAACGTCTGAATATTCATCGGTCGAATAGGGTTTGTAACAAAACAATACAAAAATAGACGCCTAAACCCGCTTAAACGTTCTTTGAAGATCAATTTAAAAGTCAAAATGAATTAAGAGAAATAACCAATTATGATCCCTAAGGAATTATCCTAATTTCTGTCCGGGAATTATCTCTGCGAATTATCGCAACAAAATGGGGCAGATTTCGCCGCCCCAGTCATTTCATTTTTGGCGGTTTAAAATTCCGCGACGGTAGAGATTACGTTTGATACGTGTCAGGCCCGGCTTCGGTTTCCGTGGCTCATCCAGGCTCGCCAGCACAATCTCCAGGACACGTTCAGCCACATCACGGTGACGTTGCGCCACCGCCAACACCGGGCACTGGAGGAAATCGAGCAGCTCGTTGTCACCGAAAGTGGCAATGGCCAGGTCTGATGGCAGCTTACCTTCCCGACGTAAGGTCACATCCATTACACCTTGCAGAAGAGCAAACGAGGTGGTGAACAGTGCCTGAGGCATTGGGTGCGTCTCCAGCCATTTCTCGAACAGCTGCGCAGCAGCTTCACGTTCATAGCTGTTAGCATAGAGATAGTGAACTTCACGCGGATCGTCTTTCCAGGCGGTTCTGAATCCCTGTTCACGCAAGAAACTTACAGACAGTTCCGGCAGCGCGCCCAAATAAAGCACGGTTTCAGCCGGAAAGGTTCTCAGCTCTGCAGCCAGCATTTCCGCATCATCCTGATCGGCTCCCACAACACTGGTGAAATGTTCGCGGTCCAGGGCACGATCCAGCGCAACGATCGGGAACGAATCGTTAGCCCAACGCTGATAAAACGGATGCTCAGGTGGCAGAGAGGTCGAAACGATGATGGCATCCACCTGACGCTGGAGCAGGTGCTCAATGCAGCGCATCTCGTTGTCGGGCTGGTCTTCCGAGCAGGCAATCAACAATTGATAACCACGCTGGCGAGCCTGACGTTCAAGATAGTTAGCGATACGGGTATAGCTGGTGTTTTCCAGATCCGGGATCACCAGACCAATAGAGCGGGTGCGCCCGGCACGCAGGCCGGCTGCGACAGCATTCGGATGGTAGTTATGTTCACGAACCACCGCCATAACTTTTTCAACGGTCTTATCGCTGACACGGTACTGCTTTGCTTTACCGTTAATCACATAGCTGGCCGTTGTTCGTGACACGCCGGCTAGCCGGGCGATTTCATCCAGTTTCACAATTGCCCCTTAAAAAAAGAAAAGAGTCCATGGCCCTGTCAAGGTTATGGTTAAATCTTTTAACATCTAAACGCAGAAAAGCCTTCGCGGCAACCGCTTTTATCTGCGTTGTCGGCTGATTACGCAAAAAAAAGCCCGGCTTTGGTGACCGGGCTGAAAGAGGCGAACCTTTTTGATAACTAACGCATGATTTTCTCACCGCGTGACAGGCCAACTACGCCCGATCTCGCGACCTCAACAATTTTTGCTACATCCCGCACGGATGCCAGGAAAGCATCCAGCTTGTCGCTCGTCCCGACCAGTTGAACCGTATAGAGAGAAGGTGTGACGTCGATAATCTGTCCGCGGAAAATATCCGCATTGCGTTTGACTTCTTCACGTCCGTAGCCGCTGGCCTGAATTTTCACCAGCATGACCTCACGTTCAACGTAAGCCCCCTGCCCCAGCTCGCTCACGCGCAGTACGTCGACAAGCTTATGTAGCTGCTTCTCGATCTGCTCAAGCACTTTAGCATCACCGACGGTTTGAATGGTCATTCGCGACAGCGTCGGATCGTCCGTCGGCGCAACGGTCAGACTTTCAATGTTATAGCCGCGCTGTGCAAAAAGCCCAATGACGCGCGACAGTGCGCCAGACTCGTTTTCCAGTAAAACAGATAATATCCGGCGCATATCAGGTTCTCTCCGTTTTGCTTAACCACATTTCATCCATACCACCACCACGAATATGCATCGGATAAACGTGCTCGGTCCCATCAACAATCACATCCATAAAGACGAGGCGGTTGTTTTTAACGTGCTCAAGCGCTTCAGCGAGCTTCGTTTCCAGCTCAGTTGGATCTGTCACCCGCATGCCAACGTGACCGTAAGCTTCAGCAAGACGAACAAAATCCGGCAGCGATTTCATATATGACTGTGAATGGCGGCCTGAATAGATCATATCCTGCCACTGTTTGACCATACCGAGGTAGCCGTTATTCAGGTTCAGCACGAGAACCGGCAGTTCATACTGCAGCGCGGTAGACAACTCCTGAATGTTCATCTGGATACTGCCGTCCCCGGTTACGCAGACGACGGTTTCATTCGGCAGTGCCAGCTTCACGCCCAGCGCCGCAGGCAGACCAAAGCCCATCGTCCCTAAGCCACCTGAGTTGATCCAGTGTCGCGGTTTGTCGAACGGGTAATAAAGTGCAGCAAACATCTGGTGCTGACCCACGTCTGAGGTCACATACGCCTCACCTTTCGTCAGTCGCCACACCGCTTCAATAACCGCCTGCGGCTTAATGTTTTCGCTTTGCGTGTCATATTTCAGACACTGGCGTGCACGCCACTGATCAACCTGCTGCCACCAGTCACGGATCTCATCCAGCGGCTGGGTAGCACTCTCCTGTGCCAGCAGTTCCAGCATTTGTTCCAGGACCTGACGCGCATCACCCACAATCGGCACATCCGCCGACACCGTTTTTGAAATTGATGTTGGATCGATATCGATATGCAGCACAGTAGCGTTCGGACAATATTTCGCCAGATTGTTGGTTGTACGATCGTCAAAGCGCACACCGACGGCAAAGATCACATCAGAATGATGCATCGTCATGTTGGCTTCATAGGTACCGTGCATACCCAGCATACCCAGCGCCTGAGGGTGAGTGGCCGGAAACGCCCCGAGCCCCATCAGCGACGACGCAACAGGAAGATTAAGCTTCTCAATCAGTTCACGGAGCTGCACTTCACATGCAGAATTGATCGCCCCACCGCCGACATAAACCACCGGTTTTTTGGCTGCCAGAAGCGTTTGTAAAGCCCGCTTAATCTGACCTTTATGGCCCTGCGTTGTTGGGTTGTAAGAGCGCATGCTCACTGATTCCGGCCAGACATAAGGCAGCTTGTTTGCCGGGTTCAGGATATCTTTAGGTAGATCGACCACCACCGGTCCCGGACGCCCGCTTGCCGCCAGCCAGAAGGCCTTTTTCAGGACACCAGGAATGTCTTCGGTTTGCTTGACCAGGAAGCTGTGCTTCACAACGGGACGCGAAATCCCCACCATGTCGCACTCCTGGAACGCATCGTAGCCAATCAGTGAGGTCGCCACCTGCCCGGAGAGGATCACCAGCGGGATAGAGTCCATATACGCCGTTGCAATGCCAGTAATGGCGTTAGTTGCACCGGGGCCTGACGTGACTAAGACCACGCCCACTTCACCCGTTGCACGTGCCAGGCCATCAGCCATATGTACTGCCGCCTGCTCGTGGCGTACCAGAATATGGTCAATGCCACCAACCGTATGAAGCGCATCATAGATATCAAGGACTGCGCCGCCAGGGTAGCCGAACACTTGCTTCACGCCCTGATCGATAAGCGATCGCACGACCATTTCCGCGCCAGACAACATCTCCATGCTTTGCCTCCAGGCATTTTGTTATAGACGGACTGCCGAATTCATTTCCGCACCGTCTTACGATTGGGATGAACCAATCTTATATTTCGCAGAGTGATCCTTACCTTAACCGCTCGTTATGAGGCAGGCAATTAGCAAACGGGCAGAGAGAAGAGGTACTTAAAGCAGAAAAAACAGACATTGGGAGATGATGTGGTCAATTCATCTGGCATTAGAGGATGAGATAATAAATCATCGCTAAAAAGCGCGGCGATTCAGTAATTCATCTATTTTTGCGAGCCTGATAGCAGCCCGAAAAAATTCACGACAGAATAAAATAGCAGTAATCAAAAAAAACTCAGGATAAATCGCATGCATCGCTGCAATTTACCCTGATGCGTTTACCGCTGGCAAATGCTAATAAGCAACTCTTCCATCCACTGGTGTCCTTTGTCCCGACCTGCAGCTTCATGCCAGGAAAGATAGCAAGTACGGCTATTGAGCTTAAGCGGCAGTGGCAAAATTTGCAGATTTAACTGGTCGGAAAACTCTTCCGCTAGCCAACGCGGTGCAATAGCGACCAGTTGTGTCTGGGAAACGACGTTTAATACGCTGACCATTGCCATCCCCTGATAAGCCACGCTCGCCTGTTTGTCCACGGTGTCATACCACGGCAGGCTAAATGAAGCATATCTGTCGAGCGCTACAACGGCGTGCTGCTCACTATAAACGTCGTTTTCTCGTAGCGGAGAATTTAGCCGTGGGTGTTTTTTGCTGGCGACTAAAACCATTTCATCCTTAAACAGCGGTACGCAGGAAAATTCTGGACGGCGAAATTCCTCATATCCCAGAACGAACTCCGTCTCCTGATAGCGTAACTGATGTTCTGTGTTTTGATTTAAGGATGATTTAAAAACAAGACTGATATTAGGTGCAATCTCTTCAACTTTATTATAAATAATCGACGTTAAATAATTATCTAATGGGCTGCAGACACAAAGATGGAATACTCGTTCACTGCTTAAGGGTTCAAAGCCGGATCCCGGCAACTCATTTTGTACCAACTGTAGTGCTTGTCGGATAGAGCCGAATAGCTGGAATGCGCGCGCGGTGGGTTGGATTCCACGGCCATAACGAACAAATAATTCGTCGTTAAACATAAGCTTAAGCCTGGCAACAGCATTACTCACGGCAGGTTGCGACATCCCCAACGTTTGGGCCGCGCGGGTGATATTCTGTTCCTGCATGACAGCATCAAACACCGTCAGAAGATTAAGATCCACCGTGCGTAATTGTGGTTTAATCCCATCAGCAGCTTGAGGTTGTTTAATATTATTTTCTGGCACTTCAGACTCCACTGTCACGCTACACTCCCTTTGCCAACGTACGGTAACAATCTCGAAAAATATGATTTATCATGCAAATACAATTAGCAAAAGAGAATTATTTAAAATTCGGAATATATAAAGATGATGCAAAAACAAAAAAAACAAAAGGTAGCAAAAATGATACACTTAACTTTATACCAGAAATGAAACCATAAACCAGACCAATATACAATCACCATAAAGTTAATGATGACTTAAGTATTATTAAACTGTTAACACAACCTCCCTATAGTTAGTTAACAACCTGTTATCTCATTTTGTTCTTCAACGGCCTCAAAAACATTCACAAAACCCATAACTTAATGATATTGAAATAGTTTAAGCATGATGTATTCACTACACCGTGTTTTACTCAATTTATACCAATTATATTTATTTGTTTCTGCAATCTTTTTTCACGTCCAAAATTAGACAATTAAACCGGTGATAAAACTAAAAACCAGCACAATTCGCTAATACAGAGATCCTGCCGCTTCAGCTTGTCGGGGGCGTTTTTATCGTCAGGGGTTGACATGAAAGGCCATATCCAGTACCACTAAAAGCATATTGAATTTAACGGAGCACGATTCATGATTCGCACCATTCGTTTCACCGGTCTACTACTACTAAACGCATCCACTGTGCGCGGTAGACTGGCGGGCGAAATTCAGCGTTGAATCGTCACCAGTAAGACTAAAAACCCGCGCCACTGCGCGGGTTTTTTTATGCTCGTAGCAAGGCGCCCTAAGACTGACAAGGACCTAACCCATGAGCCAGCAAGTCATTATTTTCGATACCACATTACGTGACGGTGAACAGGCATTGCAGGCAAGCCTGAGTGTAAAAGAGAAACTGCAGATCGCGTTGGCTCTCGAACGTATGGGTGTCGACGTGATGGAGGTGGGTTTCCCTGTCTCGTCTCCAGGTGATTTCGAATCCGTCCAGACTATCGCCCGTACCATTAAAAACAGCCGTGTGTGTGGCCTGGCGCGCTGTGTAGAGAAAGATATCGACGTCGCGGCGGAGTCACTGAAAGTTGCCGAAGCCTTCCGCATCCATACCTTTATTGCTACTTCACCGATGCATATCGCAACCAAATTGCGCAGCACCCTGGATGAAGTGATTGAACGCGCAGTGTATATGGTTAAGCGCGCTCGCAACTACACCGATGACGTTGAATTCTCCTGTGAGGATGCCGGTCGTACCCCAATTGAAGACCTGGCGCGTGTGGTTGAAGCTGCGATCAATGCCGGTGCTAAAACCATCAATATTCCGGACACCGTCGGTTACACCATGCCTTTTGAGTTCTCCAACATCATCACTGGCCTGTATGAGCGCGTACCGAATATTGATAAAGCCATTATCTCCGTTCATACCCACGATGATTTGGGCCTGGCCGTAGGAAATGCTATCGCAGCTGTCCACGCCGGTGCGCGCCAGGTAGAAGGCGCGATGAACGGTATCGGCGAGCGCGCAGGTAACTGCTCGCTGGAAGAAGTGATCATGGCGATTAAAGTGCGCAAAGACATTATGAACGTGCACACCCGCATCAATCACAACGAAATCTGGCGCACCAGCCAGACCGTCAGCCAGATTTGCAACATGCCTATTCCGGCCAACAAAGCGATTGTTGGTACTGGCGCCTTCGCGCACTCCTCCGGTATTCACCAGGATGGCGTCCTGAAGAACCGTGAAAACTACGAAATCATGACTCCGGAATCGATCGGTCTGAACCAGGTGCAGTTGAACCTGACTTCGCGTTCCGGTCGTGCCGCAGTAAAACACCGTATGGAAGAGATGGGTTATCAGGACAGCGATTACAACATGGATCAGTTGTACGACGCGTTCCTGAAACTGGCCGATAAAAAAGGTCAGGTATTCGACTATGACCTGGAAGCGCTGGCCTTTATTAACAAGCAGCAGGAAGAACCAGAGCACTTCCGTCTGGATTACTTCAACGTGCAGTCAGGCTCCAGCGATATCGCAACCGCCTCAGTCAAACTGGCCTGTGGTGATGAAATCAAAGCGGAAGCCGCGAACGGCAATGGTCCTGTCGATGCCATCTATCAGGCGATTAACCGTGTGACTGAATACGATGTTGAGCTGGTGAAATATGACCTGACGGCAAAAGGTCATGGCAAAGATGCGCTGGGCCAGGTCGACATTGTTGTCACTCACAATGGCCGCCGTTTCCATGGTGTAGGTCTGGCAACCGATATTGTTGAATCCTCCGCGAAAGCGATGGTGCATGTTCTGAACAACATCTGGCGCGCCGCTGAAGTCGAAAAAGAGTTGCAACGCAAAGCTCAGAATAAAGAGAACAAAAAGGAAACCGTGTAATGTCGAAGAATTACCATATTGCTGTGTTGCCGGGTGACGGTATTGGCCCGGAAGTGATGGCACAGGCGCTGAAAGTACTGGAAGCCGTTCGTTCGCGTTTTGCGATGAAAATCACCACCAGCCACTACGATGTAGGCGGCATTGCGATTGATAATCACGGGACGCCGTTGCCAAAAGCGACCGTCGAAGGCTGCGAAAATGCCGATGCCGTGCTGTTTGGTTCAGTCGGTGGTCCAAAATGGGAACACCTGCCACCGGCAGAGCAACCAGAGCGTGGCGCACTGCTGCCGCTGCGTAAACATTTCAAGCTGTTCAGTAACCTGCGTCCGGCAAAGCTGTATCAGGGTCTGGAAGAGTTCTGCCCGCTTCGTGCCGATATCGCGGCTAACGGTTTCGACATTCTGTGTGTGCGTGAACTGACCGGCGGCATCTATTTTGGCCAGCCAAAAGGCCGTGAAGGCAGCGGCCAGCATGAAAAAGCATTTGATACCGAGGTGTATCACCGTTTTGAAATCGAACGTATCGCCCACATCGCTTTTGAGTCTGCGCGCAAACGCCGCCATAAAGTGACCTCCATTGATAAAGCGAACGTGCTGCAGTCATCCATTTTGTGGCGTGAGATCGTCGGTGAAGTCGCTAAACAGTATCCTGACGTCGCGCTGTCGCATATGTATATCGACAACGCGACCATGCAGTTGATTAAAGATCCGTCCCAGTTTGACGTGCTGCTGTGCTCCAACCTGTTCGGCGATATCCTTTCTGACGAATGCGCGATGATCACCGGCTCCATGGGCATGCTGCCATCCGCAAGCCTGAACGAAGAAGGTTTTGGTCTGTACGAACCGGCGGGCGGTTCCGCACCGGATATTGCAGGCAAAAATATTGCTAACCCGATTGCGCAGATCCTCTCCCTGGCTCTGCTGCTGCGCTACAGCCTGGATGCAGGCGATGCAGCAACCGCAATTGAAAACGCCATTAACCGGGCGTTAGAAGAAGGCGTCCGTACCGGTGATTTAGCACGCGGCACGGCGGCAGTCAGTACCGATGAAATGGGCGACATCATTGCCCGCTATGTCGCTGAAGGGGTGTAATCATGGCGAAGACCTTATATGAAAAGTTGTTTGATGCGCACGTTGTTTACGAAGCACCAAACGAAACCCCGCTGCTGTACATCGACCGTCATCTGGTGCACGAAGTGACCTCTCCTCAGGCATTCGACGGACTGCGCGCGCACAAGCGTCCGGTGCGTCAGCCAGGTAAAACCTTCGCGACTATGGATCACAACGTCTCCACCCAGACCAAAGACATCAACGCGTCAGGTGAGATGGCGCGTATCCAGATGCAGGAATTGATTAAGAACTGCAACGAGTTTGGCGTTGAGCTGTACGACCTGAACCACCCGTACCAGGGTATTGTCCACGTGATGGGACCGGAGCAAGGGATTACCCTGCCGGGCATGACCATCGTCTGCGGTGATTCCCATACCGCGACCCACGGCGCGTTCGGTGCACTGGCCTTCGGCATTGGTACATCTGAAGTTGAACACGTACTGGCCACGCAGACCCTGAAACAAGGTCGTGCCAAAACCATGAAGATTGAAGTGAAGGGTAAAGCCGCGCCGGGTATTACGGCAAAAGACATCGTGCTGGCGATTATTGGCAAAACCGGCAGCGCAGGCGGCACCGGTCACGTAGTGGAATTCTGCGGCGAGGCCATCCAGGCGCTGAGTATGGAAGGCCGTATGACCCTGTGCAACATGGCCATTGAGATGGGTGCCAAAGCCGGTCTGGTTGCGCCAGACGAAACCACCTTCAGCTATGTGAAGGGTCGTCTGCATGCCCCGAAAGGAGATAATTTTGACGAAGCCGTCGCGTACTGGAAAACCCTGAAAACTGACGACGGGGCAACCTTTGATACGGTTGTCACGCTGCAGGCAGAGGAGATTGCGCCTCAGGTGACCTGGGGAACCAACCCGGGCCAGGTGATTTCTGTCAACGACAACATTCCCGATCCGGCCTCTTTTGCTGACCCGGTCGAGCGCGCCAGTGCGGAAAAAGCGCTGGCTTACATGGGGCTGAAACCTGGCGTTCCGTTGACCGACGTAACCATTGATAAAGTATTTATTGGCTCCTGCACCAACTCCCGTATCGAAGACTTGCGCGCAGCTGCCGAGATTGCCAAAGGTCGTAAAGTGGCACCTGGCGTACAGGCACTGGTGGTTCCGGGTTCCGGCCCGGTGAAAGCCCAGGCCGAAGCCGAAGGTCTGGATAAGATCTTTATCGAAGCAGGTTTCGAGTGGCGCCTGCCGGGTTGCTCCATGTGTCTGGCCATGAACAATGACCGCCTGAATCCAGGCGAGCGCTGTGCCTCCACCAGCAACCGTAACTTTGAAGGCCGTCAGGGCCGTGGTGGGCGTACCCATCTGGTCAGCCCGGCAATGGCCGCTGCTGCGGCAGTCACCGGCCATTTCGCCGACATTCGCAGCCTGAAATAAGGAGACAATCATGGCAGAGAAATTTACCCAACATACGGGCCTGGTTGTCCCTCTGGACGCCGCTAACGTCGATACCGACGCGATCATTCCTAAGCAGTTTTTGCAGAAGGTCACCCGCACAGGTTTTGGTGCTCACCTGTTTAACGACTGGCGTTTCCTGGATGACAAAGGTGAAGTCCCTAACCCGGAATTCGTTCTGAACTTCCCGGAATATAAAGGCGCGTCAATCCTGCTGGCGCGGGAAAACTTTGGCTGTGGATCATCACGTGAGCACGCTCCGTGGGCCCTGACCGACTACGGTTTTAAAGTGGTTATCGCCCCAAGTTTCGCGGATATCTTTTACGGCAACAGTTTCAACAACCAGCTTTTGCCGGTCACACTGAAGGACGAGCAGGTCGACGAGTTATTCGCTCTGGTTCAGGCAAATCCTGGTATTTCGTTTGAGGTGGATCTGGAAGCAGAAGTCGTGAAAGCCGGGGATAAAACCTACAGCTTCAGCATTGATGCGTTCCGTCGTCACTGCATGCTGAACGGTCTGGACAGCATTGGTTTAACACTCCAGCACGAAGCGGCAATTGCAACTTACGAACACAAACAGCCTGCGTTTATGAAGTAAACCTCTGGCCTGCAGTTTATTCTGCAGGCCTCGCTTTATTCCCTTACCCATCCCTCCTGATAAACACTTTTCTAAAAATTATCCACTAATGGCATTATATTTAATGTCAATTTAATAATACCTGCGCAAGATAACCCCAAAGTCGGTTTGCAGCGGAAATCTAAATGGAAAAGCAAAATAGCAATCAGTCTCACCTCCGTTCTCAAGAAATACAAAAATGCACATTAGTTAGCGTGATAATAAATATATTACTCACGGGTTTTCAGATCGTTGCAGGACTATTTTCCGGCTCGCAAGGGTTAATTGCTGATGGGATTCATTCTCTTTCCGATTTATCTTCTGATTTTGTCGTTCTGATTGCGAACAAGAAAAGTCAGAAAGCCTCAGATATCGATCATCATTACGGCCATCTTCGCTTCGAAAACGGAGCAAAACTTATTATTGGTGCTATTTTGCTGCTTGTGGGCATCGGAATGCTCTGGTCGGCGGGCAATAAACTGCTCAACCCTGAGACGCATCAGTTGGTTAAAGGAACCGCGCTATGGGTGGCGTTACTGGCTTTGGTGGTTAAGGAAAGTCTGTTCAGATACATGCTTGCAACGGGAAAGCGCATCCAGTCCTCGCTACTGATAGCTAATGCCTGGCATGCCCGTTCTGACGCGGCCTCATCCGTGGTTGTCGCCATTGGCATCGCCGGAAACTTAATGGGCTTTCATTCTATGGACCTGGTTGCCGCCCTTATTGTCGGGATGTTCATCGCTCATATGGGGTACAAATTCTCTGCTGACGCCCTGCACGACCTGATGGATCGTTCGCTTGAACCTGACCTTGAGCACGACATCAAAACATGTTTGCTCGAAACCGAAGGTGTCTCCGGGCTACATGACTTAAAAACCCGCAAAATGGGCGACTTAGCCCTGGTCGATGTTCATCTTGAAGTCGACGGGGAATTAAGCGTAAAAGAAGGACATGAAATTGCCGTGAATGCGAGAAACAACGTGATGCAAAAATTTAATGTGCTTAATGTTATGACGCATATTGATCCGGCACACTAAAATAGTGTGGATGATTACAGTGTGATGCTCTTTATTTATCGTTAAGGTTTCGTTAATTAATTTGCGTCACACTGCATCGCATCAGCTCTCTCATCATTGAGGTAAAAAGCGATGAATCCAACGCTACGTAATACGCTTCCCCATAAAGAAACCCCTTTTCTTCGAATACTGCACATTCTTGTTGCAGTACTGGTGCTGGCCCAGATTATCAATTCCAACTTTACTGAAAGTGAAGCACTTGGCGAATCGGGTCTGAACGCGATTGTCACCTGGGTTCATGTTATTTCAGGCTTTGGTTTAATTTTCTGTGGTATTGCCATGATGGCGTGGATGTTAACCCAGCGCGGATTCAAGTATTACTTCGCGTGGCTGGCACTGGACTTCAGCGGAATCGTTGATGATATTCGTACCCTCATGCAACGTCAGCTTCCTGATGCTCACGCTGGCGGTATGGCGGCAACTGTGCAAGGTTTAGGTGTGCTGGCGCTGCTCGGCGTTGCAATCTGCGGAGCGGCCTGGTTCGTGCTGAATGCCACGCTTGGGCCGGTTTCGTCCGTCACGGAATCCGTCTTAGATTTGCATAAATTCCTGACGGTCTTTATTGAGACCTACTTCTGGGCACACGGCTTTATGGGCCTCATGCATATGTACCTGACTTTACGCGCACAGCGTAAATATCAGTATTCAGAATAGACAGGTTTGATGAGCCCGGAGACCCGGGCTCCGTTCATTCATCCGATCATACGTCTTTTACGCGGCAGGTCAGCCCAAGCGTAACCAACGAAATCGCCGCAATCATCCAGTAGACCGACGCATGACCATAGCTTTGCGACAGCGCCCCCTGAATCACCCCCGCCAGAATCACCCCGGTGGAAATACTGTTGGTAAATAGCGTGGTCGCCGAGCCCGCACGGCCAGGCATTAAATCCTGGAACCAGAGCATGCCTATTCCGGCAATAATCCCAATAAACACAGCGTTAAATAGTTGCAGCGCCAGTAGCGCTTCGCGCGAATGGAAAAGAATCAACCCTGCGTAAAACAACACCCCAGCCGCCACAGCTACGATCATCATCCGACGCTTTCCGAAACGCTTAACGTAGTAACCCGCCAGAATCATCGCCGGAATTTCCAGCCCGGCCGCGGTTCCCATTAAGATCCCTGCGAGCTTATCCGGCAGCCCCAGGGAGCTGCTGATCCACAGCGGCATGTCGATAATGTACATAGTGTTGCAGGTCCACATTAGTGTGGAGGCGATAAACAGCATGCGGACATTTTTGTCCTGCCAGCCGCTCACCTGAGTGATGGGTTTGTCCGTTGTCTGCTCAACACGCGCCACGGACGGCAGCGCGAAAGCAATCAACACCAGGCTTATCGCAAAAATACCTGCCGCGATGGAGAACATAGTGGTGAAGCCGTAGTTCAACGCCAGCATGAAGGCCAGAGGCGGGCCAATAACCCACGCCAGGGAAAGCTGAGCACGCATCACCGAGCTGAACATCACCACTTCCCGCGCGGAATTGTCGGCATACTCACGCGCCAGTGCGAACAGCTGCGGCATGGCGGTATTGGCCAGTGACGCCAGCAGCACGCCGCAGGTGATGAGCGTCAGATAATGACGATTAAAGGCAAAGAGTAATGCGTTGCCAACGGCCATCGCGCAGCAAAAGAGGATCAGTTTACGGCGATCGCCCTTGCTGTCCGATCGTTTCGCCAGCCCCAGGCTGACCAGAATCCCGGCAATAGCATTGACGGTATAAAACAGGCCAACCCAGAACGGCTGCGCCCCTACCTCCAGGCTGAGAAACAGACTCAGCGTCGGCGCCTGTAACGCCCCCGCAACGCCCATCATAAAGGACACCAGCATAAAAGCGGCGTAGACACCATTCAGGCGTCGCCCCATTGTCATCAACCAGAGCATGCGCAAATCCTTGTGAAAGCGAATCAAAATCGGGTGAAAGAATAAACGAAAAAAGCCAGCAAAAACATTTTGCTGGCGGGTGATAAGCACCAATACTCAGTCACACATGATCGAGGCGAGTCAGCGAGAAGAGGCCGCTTTCGTAACGTCCCACTGCATCAGGTCTTCCAGAATTTTCAGCCGTTGCTCTGCACACTGACGGGCCAGCCAGGACGTTCCTTTTGTCGCTGAAAAATAGAGCTGATAAAACTGACGTGTGGTAGACCTCTTCATAATTTACCTCCTCACTTCATCGAGAAGTATTATTGGCTTAATATAGGGATTAATAAATTGCTGATTTTTTATCAGGAGTTCCTCTTTTATGCCTTCCGGTCGACTGCAACAACAATTTATCCGCCTCTGGCAGTGCTGTGAGGGGCAATCGAAGGAGACCACGCTGAACGAGCTGGCTGACCTGCTCAGCTGTTCTCGCCGCCATATGCGTACCCTGCTTAACACCATGCAACAGCAGGGCTGGTTGAGCTGGGAAGCAGAGGCGGGACGCGGTAAACGCTCACGTCTGACCTTTCTCTATACCGGGTTGGCGCTACAGCAGCAGCGTGCAGAAGATTTGCTGGAGCAGGACCGAATCGATCAACTGGTGCAATTGGTCGGTGACAAAGCGGCC
The DNA here is from genome assembly GCF_036663495.1 of Enterobacter sp. 342. Lineage (NCBI taxonomy): Bacteria > Pseudomonadati > Pseudomonadota > Gammaproteobacteria > Enterobacterales > Enterobacteriaceae > Enterobacter > Enterobacter sp. 342. Next base: position 171,718 of record NZ_JAWUEI010000003.1, on the reverse strand, counting down.
GTACGCCAGATGCTGGTTTCACACCTGGGACGCAGTTTTCGTCAGGGCCGACACATCCTGCGGGTGCTCTACTATCGGCCAATGAAAAATCTTTTACCAGGCACCGCGTTACGTCGTTCTGAAACCCATATGGCCCGACAAATATTCAGCGGCCTGACACGCATAAATGAGGAAAATGGGGAACTGGAAGCAGATATTGCGCACCACTGGCAGCAACTTTCCCCACTTCACTGGCGCTTTTTTTTACGGCCTGGCATCCACTTTCACCACGGCCGCGAGCTGGAGATGAGCGACGTCATTGACTCTCTTCAACGCGCACGCGCCCTTCCTCTGTATGCCCATGTCTCGCGGATCCACTCCCCGACAGCATGGACTGTTGACATCGAACTGTCCGAGCCCGACCAGTGGCTACCGTGGCTAATGGGTTATGTTCCGTCGATGATCCTGCCACGCGAATGGGCATCTCTGCCCCATTTTGCCAGCCAGCCCGTAGGGACGGGTCCTTACGCAGTGACGCGCAATACCAGCAACCAGCTTAAAATTCGCGCCTTTGACGACTACTTTGGCTATCGTGCGTTGATCGACGAAGTCAACGTCTGGGTTCTGCCTGACATCAGCGAAGAGTTGAGCTGCGGCTTAACGCTGGAAGGGCCAACCGAAGGGGAAAAAGCGGTTGAAAGCCGTCTTGAAGAGGGCTGCTATTACCTGCTGTTTGACGCCCGTAGCCATCGCGGTGCCAGTCGCGAGGTACGCAGGTGGGTTAGCCACGTTCTCTCTCCGGCTAACCTTATTTATCAGGCGGAAGAGCAATACCAGACATACTGGTTCCCGGCCTACGGCCTGCTCCCGCGCTGGCATCACGCCCGACCGGTTCACGGTGAAAAGCCTGCCGGGCTGGAGTCGATCACGTTGACCTATTACCGTGACCATGTGGAACACCGCTTTATCGCCCGGATCATGAGCAAACTGCTGGAGGCTGAAGGCGTTCATCTCGACATTCAGGAGGTCGATTATGATGAATGGCACCGCGGAGATATTGTCAGTGATATCTGGCTGAACAGCGCCAACTTCACCCTTCCGCTCGATTTCTCACTGTTCTCTCACCTGTATGAGGTGCCGCTGATCCAGCACTGCATCGAACGCGACTGGCAGCAGGATGCCGCCCAGTGGCGAGCAGGTGAGATGAACCTGGCCTCGTGGTGCCAGCAACTGCTCGCGCAGCAGGCGATTGTACCGCTGATCCACCACTGGTTGATGATTCAGGGTCAGCGCAGTATGCGCGGACTGCGGATGAACACCTTAGGCTGGTTTGATTTTAAATCCGCCTGGTTTGCCCCGCCGGAGCCATAACGCTTTCGCAATATTCACCAAATCATTACAATAGCGCCGTTCTCAACGGGGTGCTGCATCACTGATGTGCGCTGAGATAATACCCGTCGAACCTGATCCGGATAACGCCGGCGAAGGGATTTGAGGCTGTTGCTCAAAATCCTTTGCCACTCAACCCTGAGGTGCAAAGTGTTAAAAAAAGTTCTCCCCCTGCTGGCGCTGTTCGCGCTGCCTGCTATTGCGAAGCCCGTTCTGACGGTCTACACCTACGACTCCTTCTCTGCTGACTGGGGCCCTGGCCCGGTGGTGAAAAAAGCCTTTGAAGCGGACTGTAACTGCGAATTGAAATTCGTGGCGCTGGAAGATGGCGTCTCGCTGCTCAACCGCCTGCGTATGGAAGGGAAAAACAGTAAAGCTGATGTGGTGCTCGGGCTGGATAACAACCTGCTGGAAGCTGCCTCGCAGACCAAACTGTTTGCCAAAAGTGGCGTAGCAGCAGATGCCGTCAACGTTCCGGGTGGCTGGAAAAATGACACTTTCGTTCCGTTCGACTACGGCTACTTTGCCTTTGTTTACGATAAAAACAAGCTGAAGAACCCACCGAAAAGCCTGAAGGAGTTGGTGGAAAGCGATCAGAAATGGCGCGTCATTTATGAAGACCCTCGCACCAGTACTCCGGGGCTGGGTCTGCTGCTGTGGATGCAGAAAGTCTACGGTGATAAAGCACCGGAAGCGTGGCAGAAACTGGCCGCCAAAACCGTCACCGTGACGAAAGGCTGGAGTGAAGCCTACGGCCTGTTCCTGAAAGGGGAAAGCGACCTGGTACTGAGTTACACCACCTCCCCGGCCTACCACATCATCGCTGAGAAAAAAGATAACTATGCCGCGGCCAATTTCGCTGAAGGCCATTACCTGCAGGTGGAAGTGGCTGCGCTTACCGCGGCCAGCAAACAGCCAGAACTTGCCGAGAAGTTCCTGAAATTTATGGTTTCACCGGCATTCCAGAATGCCATTCCAGCGGGTAACTGGATGTATCCCGTGACCAACGTAGCACTGCCAGCAGGTTTCGAGCAGCTGACCAAACCGCAAACGTCTCTGGAGTTTACGCCGCAACAGGTCGCTTCGCAGCGTGCAGCATGGGTAAGTGAATGGCAACGCGCCGTCAGCCGCTAATTCCCGGCTGGTTAATTCCTGGGCTGCTCGCCGCCATGCTGATGGTGGCGGTCAGCCTGGGCGCTTTTCTTGCATTGTGGTTGAACGCGCCAGAGAGTGACCTGCTCTCCCTCTGGCACGACAGCTATCTCTGGCACGTTATCCGTTTTTCTTTCTGGCAGGCGTTTCTCTCTGCCCTGCTGTCGGTGATCCCCGCCATTTTCCTTGCTCGTGCGCTTTATCGCCGGCGTTTCCCTGGCAGGCAGGCGCTGCTGCGCCTGTGCGCCATGACGCTGATCCTGCCCGTGCTGGTAGCCGTGTTTGGCATCCTGAGCGTTTATGGTCGTCAGGGCTGGCTGGCTTCACTGTTCGGCCTGCTCGGTCTGGAGTGGCATTTCTCGCCATACGGGCTTAAAGGCATCTTGCTGGCGCATGTCTTTTTCAATATGCCGATGGCGACCCGGCTCTTTTTACAGGCGCTGGAAAATATCCCCGGCGAACAACGCCAGCTTGCGGCACAGCTGGGCATGCGCGGCTGGTCTTTCTTCCGCTTTGTTGAGTGGCCGTGGTTGCGCCGCCAAATCCCGCCTGTTGCCGCACTGATCTTCATGCTCTGCTTTGCCAGCTTCGCTACCGTGCTTTCACTGGGGGGCGGACCGCAGGCAACAACCATTGAGCTGGCAATCTATCAGGCGCTAAGTTACGACTACGATCCTGGTCGGGCCGCGCTGCTGGCGATAGTTCAGATGATGTGCTGTCTTGTACTGGTGCTGCTGAGTCAGCGTCTGAGTAAAGCCATTCCACCGGGCAGTAACCAGATAGCAGGCTGGCGCGATCCCCAGGACAGCCTGCGTAGCCGTATCACCGATGTTTTGCTTATTACGCTGGCGCTGCTGCTGTTGCTGCCGCCGCTGATGGCCGTTATCGTCGATGGCCTGAACCTCAATCTCCTGTCCGTGTTGCAGCAGTCCGTGCTCTGGCAAGCAACCTGGACTTCACTGCGCATTGCGCTGGCCGCCGGGCTGCTGTGCGTCATACTGACCATGATGCTGCTGTGGAGTAGCCGCGAGCTTTATGCCTGCCATGCCCGTAAAGCCGGACAGGCGCTGGAGCTAACAGGTATGCTGATTCTGGCCATGCCAGGAATAGTACTGGCGACAGGATTCTTTCTACTTTTCAACAGCACCGTGGGTCTGCCGGAAAGTGCCGACGGCATTGTGATATTTACCAATGCCCTGATGGCGATCCCTTATGCCCTGAAGGTACTGGAAAACCCGATGCGCGACGTTAATAGCCGCTACGCTCTGCTGTGTCAGTCACTTGGCATTCAGGGCTGGCAACGGTTAAGAGTGGTCGAATTGCGGGCACTAAAACGCCCGCTGGCACAGGCGCTGGCTTTCGCCTGTGTGCTCTCAATTGGTGATTTTGGCGTAGTCGCGCTCTTCGGCAATGAAGATTTCCGCACACTGCCATACTGGCTGTACCAGCAGATCGGCTCTTACCGTAGCCAGGACGGCGCCGTCACGGCACTCTTACTGCTGCTACTCTGCTTTGCCTTATTTACTGTTATCGAAAAACTTCCGGGGCGTGATGTTAAAACTGATTGATGTAACCTGGCTCTACCAGCACCTGCCAATGCGCTTCACGCTTTCTGCCCGCCAGGGAGAGATGATTGCGGTTCTGGGCCCAAGTGGAGCAGGAAAAAGCACGTTGCTCAATCTGATAGCCGGGTTTCTGCAACCGGCAAGCGGGTCAATAATCATTGAAAACCACGATCACACCCGCACGCCCCCCGCCCGGCGCCCGGTGTCGATGCTGTTTCAGGAAAATAATCTTTTCACCCATCTTACCGTACGGCAGAACATCGGCCTGGGGATGGATCCGGGTTTAAAACTGAACGATACCCAACGCCAGAAGCTGGAGCTCATTGCCGGGCAGATGGGGATCACCGGGTTTATCGACCGTCTGCCAGGGGAGCTTTCCGGCGGTCAGCGCCAGCGTGTCGCGCTGGCGCGTTGTCTGGTACGCGAGCAGCCTGTTCTGTTGCTGGATGAGCCATTCTCTGCGCTTGACCCGGCGCTGCGCCAGGAGATGCTGGCTCTGGTACAGGAGGTCTGCCAGCGTCAGAAGCTCACCATGTTGATGGTATCGCACAGTATTGAGGATGCCGCGAGGATTGCTCCGCGATCGGTGGTGATCGCGGAGGGTCGCATTTTATGGGATGGCGAAACGGAAGCACTGGTAAGTGGTAAAGCGAGCGCATCACAGCTTCTGGGTATTAGTTAACGGCTGACGACCTTCAATAAAATCTCGCCATACACCGGCATCAGCGGGTGGCGGATCAACGCCACCAGCGCCACTACGGCTATACCGAGCGTCAACGGCGCAAGCCACAAAAGGCGTGAGCGAGGCAGGTAGCGCGTCAGACGATCAATATTCGCTTTTGCGCTGCGCCACAGTCGCCAGCACAGCCATGCGGCGATCCACAGCAGCAGAGCAGTCGCCAGCAATAGCCACTTAAACTCACCGCTTTGCATACCGTCAGGAATATCAATAGCCGCCCCCGCGAGGATCCCCGGCAGGAAGTAAAACGGCGGCCAGAAGACACAGCCGATAATATTCGGCACAACAAATTTTGTGACTGGAAGATCCAGCATCCCGGCGACCATTGGCACCAGCGGACGCGTCGGCCCGACAAAGCGTCCCACCAGGATGGTAAACATGCTGTGCTGATGCAGCGCATGTTCGGTTTTATCCAGCAAGGCTTTGTTCTTTTTCATGAACGACCAGCGGTGCAGCGGCTTCTTAAAGCGCCAGCCCAGCCAGAAGGAGATCCAGTCGCCCAGCAGGCAGCCGATAATCCCAGCCAGCCACGCCTGCCAGAAGTTGACCTCACCGCTGCCAATCAGCGCGCCAAGCCCAGCCATCATCACGGTGCCGGGCAGAATTAACCCGACCAGCGCCAGTGATTCCAGAAACGCTACCAGCGCCACGGCGATGAGCGAGTACATAACGGACTGGGTAATAAAGTGTTCCAGCAAAGCCTGCATAACTATTCCGGTCAGAAAACGAATCAGCGATTCTGCTTAGCGCCCCGCACCGCGTCAAGGCATCAATTGTCTGAATAGTTTACAGGTTGCTTCCACAGTTCACCTGTTTGTTTATCTTTTTTTACCGTTTATTCACAACCCGCGCGGAATTCACTGGGGCTGGCACCCGTGCATTTTTTGAACACACGAGAGAAATAAAGTTGATCTTCAAAGCCCACGTTACGCCCCACGGTGGCAATCGGCATCCGGGTGGTGCTGAGTAACAGCTTCGCCTGACTGATACGCTGGTCCTCACGCCAGCTCAGCACGCTGACGCCAAGCTGCTGGCGAAAAAGATGCGACAGCCGCGACGGAGACAGACAGACGTGCTGAGCAACGCTGGCGATATCAAACTGACTATCTGCCAGATGGTCACTGATGTACTGGCAGGCGTCGCGCACGCGGTTATCCAGCGGAGGGTTAAGCGATTCGTTAATGGCCTCCATACGCCGCAGCAGCAGTTGTTCAAGCAGGTTAATCGCCAGCAGTTCGGCATAACGTCCTCCTGCCTGCCCCGCTTCAATGATCTGGGCAAAAAGCTCGCGAAACTGAGCCAGATGGACATCATCCGGTCGGTAAAAACCGGTATGTGCAAAAATCGCAGGCCAGGAAAGCCACTCCTGCCAGTAAGCGCGCGGACGGAAGTAGACCCACTGGTGATACCACTCTTTTGCATCCGGGTGACGTCCGTAGTGGTGGATCTCCCCAGGTGGAAACAACAGAATATCGCCGGGGCGGCAGACAAACTGCTGGTCACCGTTCTTGATGATCCCTTCCCCACGCACGGTCAGGTTGAGGATATACCCTTTCATCCCAAGCGGACGGTCGACGTAAAAGTCGAGGTATCCCTCAGCCTCGATAGGGGTCAGTCCCGCCACAAGGTGCGCGTTAAACGAGTATCCCGGCAGCAAAGGATCGTTTTGCGTTTCGGCCATAGATTCAGTTCTCCCAAGGGTCCTGAAGGAAACCAATTGTCCATATCATAAAAAGCAGGTTAAAAATGGCCCGCGAAAAGATCCAAAAAGCATCACGCCGCTTTTACGTCCGCCATGTTTCAGCCTTTCCCCCTGATTTCTCCGCCAGAGCAGGCAGATAACCAGTAACAAAAGTGTCTATAAGTGCGGCAGAAATGTCCACATTGAATATTTGCACAGCGTCACACTTTCCATCGCAACAGCAATTTAGTCCATAAGATTAGCGGATCCTGCCTGACGATTTTCGCCCCCAGTCTCTAATGTTCTTCCATACCTGTTTTTTTGATGGAGCAACACCATGGCAATTGCGATTGGCCTCGATTTTGGCAGCGACTCGGTTCGCGCGCTGGCAGTGGACTGTACGTCTGGCCAGGAGATAGCAACCAGCGTTGAGTGGTACCCGCGCTGGCAAGAGGGGCGCTACTGCGATGCGCCAAATAACCAGTTCCGTCACCACCCGCGTGACTACATTGAGTCAATGGAAGCGGCAATCAAAACCGTTCTCGCTGAACTGACTGACGCTCAGCGGGCAGAGATTGTCGGGATTGGCGTCGACAGCACCGGCTCCACGCCAGCCCCTGTGGATGCGGAAGGCCGCGTGCTGGCGCTGCGCCCTGAGTTTGCCGACAACCCGAACGCCATGTTCGTGCTGTGGAAAGACCATACTGCCGTGGAAGAGGCCGAAGCGATCACCCGCTTGTGCCATCAAGCGGGTAAAACAGATTACTCGCGCTACATTGGCGGCATTTACTCCAGCGAATGGTTCTGGGCCAAGATCCTGCATGTTACCCGCGCAGACGCATCGGTTGCCCAGGCGGCCGTCTCCTGGATTGAACTGTGCGACTGGGTTCCCGCTCTGCTCTCCGGCACCACTCGCCCGCAGGATATCCGTCGCGGACGCTGCAGCGCCGGGCATAAATCCCTGTGGCACGAAAGCTGGGGCGGCCTGCCTCCGGCTGCGTTCTTCGATGAACTCGACCCGATCATCAACAAGAGCCTGACATATCCGCTGTTTACCGACACCTTCACCGCTGATATTCCTGTCGGCACGCTCTGCGAAGAGTGGGCGAAGCGTCTCGGGCTTCCACAGAATGTGGCCATCTCCGGCGGCGCGTTTGACTGCCATATGGGTGCTGTCGGCGCGGGTGCACAACCCAATACGCTGGTGAAAGTGATCGGCACCTCGACCTGCGACATTCTGACGGCCGATAAAACCACCGTTGGCAACCGCGCAGTAAAAGGCATCTGCGGCCAGGTTGACGGTAGCGTGGTGCCGGACTTCATCGGTCTGGAAGCGGGTCAGTCCGCGTTTGGTGATATCTACGCCTGGTTTGGCCGAGTGCTGAACTGGCCGCTGGATCAACTGGCAGCAGCGCATCCTGAACTGAAAACCCAGATAGCCGAGAGCAAAAAACAGCTCCTGCCACAACTCACGGACGCCTGGGCAAAAAATCCGTCTCTCGATCATCTCCCGGTGGTGCTGGACTGGTTCAACGGCCGCCGTACGCCGTTTGCTAACCAGCGCCTGAAAGGGGTGATTACCGATCTCAACCTGGCAACCGACGCCCCTGCGCTGTTTGGCGGTTTGATTGCCGCCACCGCGTTTGGCGCTCGCGCCATTATGGAGTGCTTCACCGAACAGGGCATCGACGTGAACAACGTGATGGCGCTGGGCGGTATCGCCCGTAAAAACCCGGTGATCATGCAGGCCTGCTGCGATGTACTGAACCGTCCGTTGCAGATTGTGGCCTCCGATCAGTGCTGCGCACTGGGCGCGGCAATTTTCGCCGCCGTCGCCGCGGGTGTTCACGCGGATATTCCGGCTGCACAGCAGCATATGGCGAGCGCCGTCGAAAACACGCTTCAGCCGCGCGCTTCGCAGGCGCAGCGCTTTGAACAGCTTTATCAGCGCTACCAGCAATGGGCAAAAAGCGCCGAACTCCACTATCTCCCTGTCGCCGCCCCGGCCAAAAGTACCGCGGACACTACGGCAACCCTGACACATTAAGGACACGACGATGACCATTTTTAATAATTATGAAGTGTGGTTTGTGATTGGCAGCCAGCATCTGTACGGGCCGGAAGCACTGAAACAGGTGACGAAACACGCGGAACATGTCGTTAACGCGCTGAATGCAGAAGCTAAACTGCCGTGCAAACTGGTGCTGAAACCGCTGGGCACCACGCCGGATGAAATCACTCACATCTGCCGCGACGCCAACTACGACGATAAATGCGCCGGGATGGTGGTGTGGCTGCATACCTTCTCGCCTGCCAAAATGTGGATCAATGGCCTGACGATCCTCAATAAACCGCTGCTGCAGTTCCATACCCAGTTTAACGCTTCCCTGCCGTGGGACAGCATCGACATGGACTTTATGAACCTGAACCAGACCGCGCACGGCGGCCGTGAGTTTGGCTTCATCGGCGCGCGTATGCGTCAGCAGCACGCCGTCGTGACTGGCCACTGGCAGGATCAACATGCGCAAGGCCGTATTGGCTCCTGGATGCGTCAGGCTGTATCGAAACAGGATACCCGCCACCTGAAAGTGGTGCGTTTTGGCGACAACATGCGTGAAGTCGCGGTAACCGACGGCGACAAAGTGGCCGCGCAGATCAAGTTCGGTTTCTCCGTGAATACCTGGGCCGTGGGCGACCTGGTACAGGTGGTGAATGAAATCAGCGATGGTGACGTGAGCGCGCTGGTGGATGAGTACGAAAGCAGCTACCGGCTGACCGCCGCCGCGCAGATCCACGGCGACAAACGTCAGAACGTGCTGGATGCCGCGCGCATTGAGCTGGGTATGAAGCGTTTCCTGGAACAGGGCGGCTTCCACGCTTTCACCACCACGTTTGAAGATCTCCACGGTCTGAAACAACTGCCTGGACTGGCAGTACAACGTCTTATGCAGCAGGGCTACGGCTTTGCGGGCGAAGGCGACTGGAAAACTGCCGCTCTGCTTCGCATCATGAAAGTGATGTCAACCGGTCTGCAGGGCGGCACCTCCTTTATGGAGGATTACACCTACCACTTCGAGAGCGGCAACGATCTGGTGCTCGGCTCGCACATGCTGGAAGTGTGTCCTTCAATCGCTGTCGAAGAGAAACCGATCCTCGATGTGCAATACCTCGGTATTGGTGGCAAAGCCGATCCGGCGCGTCTGATCTTCAACACGCGTACTGGCCCGGCTATCAACGCCAGCCTGATCGATCTGGGCGATCGTTTCCGCCTGCTGGTCAACTGCGTCGACGCGGTTGAAACACCACACTCCTTGCCAAAACTGCCGGTCGCCAACGCGTTGTGGAAAGCACAGCCTGACCTGCCAACCGCGTCAGAGGCCTGGATCCTGGCCGGTGGTGCGCACCACACGGTCTTCAGCCACGCACTGGATCTCAACGACATGCGTCAGTTCGCCGAACTGCACGATATTGAGCTAACTGTGATTGATAACGATACCCGCCTGCCAGCCTTCAAAGACGCGCTGCGCTGGAACGAAGTCTATTACGGTTCAAAACGTTAACAGGGGAATCTTTGGCCTGCCGCAGGGCGGGCCTCTTTTCCTGGAGGATTGCATGCTAGAAGATCTCAAACGTCAGGTGCTCGAAGCCAACCTGGCGCTGCCGAAACATAATCTGGTGACCCTGACCTGGGGTAACGTTAGCGCCGTTGATCGGGAAAAAGGCGTGTTTGTGATCAAGCCTTCCGGCGTCGATTACAGCGTAATGACGGCGGAAGATATGGTCGTGGTCAGTATCGCCACGGGCGAAGTGGTGGAAGGAACGAAAAAGCCCTCCTCCGACACGCCAACTCACCGTCTGCTGTACCAGTCATTCCCGACGATCGGCGGCATTGTCCATACCCATTCACGCCATGCGACCATCTGGGCGCAGGCGGGACAGTCCATCCCGGCCACTGGCACCACGCATGCGGACTACTTTTACGGCACTATTCCCTGCACCCGTTTAATGACCGATGCAGAGATCAACGGTGAATATGAGTGGGAAACCGGTAACGTGATTGTCGAAACCTTTGAAAAGCAGGGAATCGACGCGGCTCAGATGCCAGGGGTTCTGGTGCACTCCCACGGCCCGTTTGCCTGGGGGAAAAACGCGGAAGATGCAGTACATAACGCGATAGTGCTCGAAGAAATTGCCTATATGGGGATCTTCTGTCGCCAGCTGGCACCGCAGTTACCGGATATGCAGCAAACCCTGCTGGATAAACATTATCTGCGCAAGCACGGCGCGAAGGCCTATTACGGGCAATAAACTGTATATATACCCAGCATAAACTATCCAACCAGGCTATAATCATGCCTGGTTTTGTTTTATGGGATAACGGCGTGGCGCAGGCGCAAGAAGGCTTTTTACTGACCCGACACTGGCGGGATACCCCTCAGGGTACTGAGGTTGCATTCTGGCTGGCAACGGACAACGGCCCGCTGAACGTTACGCTTCCGCCGCAGGAATCCGTGGCCTTTATTCCTGAAGCACACGTCGAAAAAGCGAAGCAGTTGCTGCGCGGCGAAAATAACTGGCGCATCACGCCGCTTGAACTGAAGGATTTTCACCGGCAACCGGTTTACGGACTTTACTGTCGCGCCCACCGGCAATTAATGCGCTATGAAAAACTGCTGCGTGAAGCGGGCGTCACGCTTTATGAAGCGGATATCCGTCCGCCGGAGCGTTTTCTGATGGAGCGGTTTATTACCGCACCTGTTTGGGTCGATGGCACCGAGCAAAACGGCCGAATTGTCGATGCACGCCTGAAGCACAACCCGCACTATCGCCCGCCGCTGAAATGGGTCTCTCTGGATATCGAAACCACCCGCCATGGGGAACTTTACTGCATTGGTCTGGAAGGCTGCGGCGATCGGGTTGTCTATATGCTCGGGCCATCCAATGGTGATGCTTCCGCACTGGATTTCCGGCTTGAGTATGTCAACAGCCGTCCTCAGTTACTGGAAAAACTGAATCAGTGGTTCGCTGAGTACGACCCCGATGTGCTGATCGGCTGGAACGTGGTGCAGTTTGACCTGCGGGTGTTGCAAAAACACGCCGAGCGGTACCGAATTCCACTGATGCTGGGGCGTGGCAACACGGAAATAGAATGGCGCGAACATGGATTTAAAAACGGCGTATTCTTCGCCCAGGCTAATGGCCGCCTGATTATCGACGGCATTGAAGCACTGAAATCCGCCTTCTGGAACTTCTCTTCGTTCTCTCTGGAAGCCGTCGCGCAGGAGCTGCTCGGCGAGGGTAAATCTATCGACAACCCCTGGGACAGAATGGATGAAATAGACCGCCGCTTTAACGAAGACAAACCCGCGCTCGCCACCTATAACCTGAAAGATTGCGAGCTGGTCACGCAGATTTTCCACAAGACGGAAATTATGCCGTTCCTGCTGGAGCGCGCGACAGTAAACGGCCTCGCGGCCGATCGACACGGCGGCTCCGTGGCGGCCTTTAGCCACCTCTATTTTCCGCGGATGCACCGGGCAGGATACGTCGCCCCCAACCTCGGGGAGGTTCCACCGCAGGCCAGCCCTGGCGGCTATGTTATGGATTCCCGGCCAGGGTTGTATGACTCCGTTCTGGTGCTGGATTACAAAAGCCTGTACCCGTCGATAATCCGCACCTTCTTGATCGACCCCGTGGGGCTGGTTGAGGGCATGGCCCAACCGGATGCTGAACACAGCACCGAAGGCTTCCTCGGGGCACATTTCTCACGCGAGAAACACTGCCTGCCGGAAATCGTCGGAAGCATCTGGCATGGTCGCGACGAGGCCAAGCGTCACGGTAACAAGCCGCTCTCGCAGGCACTGAAAATCATCATGAATGCCTTTTATGGCGTGCTGGGTACCAGCGCCTGCCGTTTCTTCGACCCACGGCTGGCCTCCTCAATCACCATGCGCGGACACGAGATTATGCGCCAGACCAAAGCGCTTATTGAGTCCCGGGGTTATGACGTCATCTACGGCGATACGGACTCCACCTTTGTGTGGCTCAAGGGGGCACATTCGGAAGATGATGCCGCGCAAATTGGCAAAGCGCTGGTGGCCTTCGTAAACGACTGGTGGCAGGTACATTTGCAAAAAGAGCGGTTAACCAGCGCATTAGAACTGGAATATGAAACCCATTTTGCTCGCTTTTTAATGCCCACTATTCGTGGTACCGATCAGGGCAGTAAGAAGCGTTATGCCGGGTTGATTCAGGAAGGTGACGCGCAGCGGATGGTTTTTAAAGGGCTGGAGACGGTACGCACCGACTGGACGCCGCTGGCGCAACAGTTCCAGCAAACGCTCTATCTGCGGGTCTTTCGCAATGAGCCTTATCAGGATTACGTACGCGAAACCATTGCCAGCCTGATGGCCGGTGAGCTGGACGATCAACTGGTGTACCGTAAACGCCTGCGCCGTCCACTGCCTGAATACCAGCGCAACGTGCCGCCACACGTGCGCGCCGCCCGTCTGGCGGATGAAGAGAATGTGCGCCGGGGTCGCGCGCCGCAGTATCAAAACCGGGGGACAATCAAATATGTCTGGACCACCAGCGGCCCGGAACCTGTTGATTATCAACAGTCGCCACTCGATTACGATCACTACCTGACGCGTCAGCTCCAGCCCGTTGCGGAGGGAATTTTACCCTTCATCGACGATGATTTTGCTACACTAGTGACAGGGCAACTTGGCCTATTTTGACACGTGACGAAATGGCTGCCATCCAGTACCATAGCGCCCTTTCCATTCCCGGACCCATTTTTCGATGACCGTCTTTTTTGACGGGGTCGAACTATTGCCTGCAATTAAAGATTAGAGCCGAACAACTATGCCTTTTACACTTGGTCAACGCTGGATCAGCGATACAGAAAGCGAACTCGGATTAGGAACTGTCGTTGCCGTCGATGCGCGCATGGTTACCCTCCTCTTCCCTGCCACTGGTGAAAACCGCCTGTACGCTCGCAATGACTCCCCTGTGACCCGCGTGATGTTTAATCCGGGTGACACCGTGACCAGCCATGACGGCTGGCAGCTCAAGGTTGAAGACGTAAAAGAAGAGAATGGACTGCTCGCCTACATTGGTACTCGCCTGGACACTGACGAGACCAATGTCATCCTGCGTGAAGTGCTGCTCGACAGCAAACTGGTTTTCAGTAAGCCGCAGGACCGCCTGTTTGCCGGGCAAATTGACCGCATGGATCGTTTCTCTCTGCGCTATCGCGCACGTAAGTTCCAGAGTGAACAGTACCGTATGCCGTGGAGCGGCCTGCGTGGTCAACGCACCAGCCTGATCCCTCACCAGTTGAATATCGCCCATGACGTCGGCCGTCGTCATGCACCTCGCGTACTGCTGGCAGACGAAGTGGGTCTGGGTAAGACCATTGAAGCCGGTATGATCCTGCATCAACAGCTGCTTTCTGGCGCAGCCGAACGCGTGCTGATTGTGGTTCCTGAAACCCTGCAGCATCAGTGGCTGGTCGAAATGCTGCGCCGCTTTAACCTGCGCTTCTCGCTGTTTGACGACGAACGCTACGCAGAAGCCCAGCACGATGCTGACAACCCGTTTGAAACTGAACAACTGGTCATTTGCTCGCTGGACTTCGTGCGCCGCAGCAAGCAGCGTCTTGAGCATCTGTGCGATACCGAATGGGATCTGATGGTCGTCGATGAAGCGCACCATCTGGTCTGGAGTGAAGATGCGCCGAGCCGCGAATATATGGCGATCGAACAGCTTGCCGAACGTGTACCTGGCGTCCTTCTGCTGACCGCAACGCCGGAACAGCTGGGGCTGGAAAGCCACTTTGCGCGTTTGCGCCTGCTCGATCCAAACCGTTTCCATGATTTTGAGCAGTTTGTTGAAGAGCAGAAAAACTACCGCCCGGTTGCCGACGCTGTCGCCCTTTTACTGGCGGGTAAACGTCTGTCCAATGACGAACTCAACACCCTGAGCGATCTGATTGGCGAGCAGGATATTGAGCCGCTGCTGCAGGCAGCCAACAGCGAAGGTGACAACGCGGAATCAGCACGTAAAGAACTGATCGATATGCTGATGGACCGTCACGGAACCAGCCGTGTCCTGTTCCGTAACACCCGTAACGGCGTGAAAGGTTTCCCGAAACGCGAACTGCACACCATCAAACTGCCACTGCCAACGCAGTACCAGACGGCGATTAAAGTATCCGGAATTATGGGGGCGCGTAAAACTGCCGAGGAACGTGCGCGTGACATGCTCTACCCGGAACAAATTTACCAGGAATTCGAAGGTGATACCGGCACCTGGTGGAACTTTGACCCACGCGTTGAGTGGCTGATGGGCTACCTGACCGCACACCGTTCTCAGAAAGTGCTGGTGATCTGCGCCAAAGCCGCCACAGCACTGCAGCTGGAGCAGGTTCTGCGTGAACGTGAAGGTATTCGTGCCGCCGTGTTCCACGAAGGTATGTCTATTGTTGAACGTGACCGTGCGGCAGCCTGGTTTGGTGAAGAAGACAGCGGCGCACAAGTTCTGCTGTGTTCTGAGATCGGCTCTGAAGGTCGTAACTTCCAGTTCGCCAGCAATCTCGTGATGTTCGATCTGCCGTTTAACCCGGATCTGCTGGAGCAGCGTATCGGTCGTCTGGATCGTATCGGTCAGGCGCACGATATTCAGATCCACGTTCCATATCTGGAAAAAACCGCTCAGTCCGTTCTGGTGCGCTGGTTCCACGAAGGTCTGGATGCGTTTGAACATACCTGCCCAACCGGCCGCACCATTTATGATCAGGTTCATAGCGACTTGATCGGTTACCTGGCAGCGCCAGAAACAACTGACGGTTTTGATGAGCTGATCAAATCTTGCCGTGAGAAGCATGACGCGCTGAAAGCACAGCTGGAACAGGGGCGCGACCGCCTGCTGGAGATCCACTCCAACGGTGGCGAAAAGGCACAAGCGCTGGCTGAAAGCATTGAAGAGCAGGATGACGACACCAGCCTGATCAGCTTCTCCATGAACTTGTTCGACATCGTCGGGATCAACCAGGATGATCGCGGTGAGAATATGATCGTTCTGACCCCGTCCGATCACATGCTGGTTCCTGATTTCCCAGGTCTGCCTGAAGATGGCTGCACCATCACTTTCGAGCGTGATGTGGCCCTCTCTCGCGAAGATGCCCAGTTCATTACCTGGGAGCACCCGCTGATCCGTAACGGTCTGGATCTGATCCTCTCTGGTGATACCGGCAGCAGCACCATCTCCCTGTTGAAAAACAAAGCGCTGCCAGTCGGGACCCTGCTGGTCGAGCTGATCTACGTTGTGGAAGCACAGGCACCGAAACAGCTGCAGCTCACCCGCTTCCTGCCGCCAACCCCAGTGCGTCTGCTGCTGGACAAAAACGGCACCAACCTGGCTGCACAGGTCGAGTTCGAGAGCTTCAACCGTCAGTTAAGTGCGGTAAACCGTCATACGGGCAGCAAGCTGGTCAACGCAGTTCAGCAGGACGTGCATGCCATTCTGCAACTGGGTGAAACCCAGGTTGAAAAAGCGGCCAGGGCGCTGATTGATGCTGCGCGCAGTGAAGCAGACGAGAAGTTGTCTGCTGAACTTTCCCGTCTGGAAGCGCTGAAAGCGGTGAACCCGAACATCCGTGACGACGAGCTGACGGCGATTGAAAGCAACCGCCAGCAGGTGCTGGAAAGCCTGAACCAGGCTAGCTGGCGTCTGGATGCCCTGCGTCTCATCGTTGTGACGCATCAGTAAACGGAGCGCGAAATGGTAATGGAGCCCTACAATCCACCGACGGATCCCTGGCTGGTCATTCTTTATCAGGATGAGCACATTATGGTCGTCAACAAGCCAAGCGGCTTGTTGTCCGTGCCAGGACGTCTGGATGAACACAAAGACAGCGTGATGACGCGCATTCAGCGCGATTATCCGCAGGCTGAGTCCGTCCATCGTCTGGACATGGCAACCAGCGGCGTGATTGTGGTGGCTCTGAATAAAGCGGCGGAGCGGGAGCTTAAACGCCAGTTCCGCGAGCGCGAGCCGAAAAAACAATACGTGGCGCGCGTATGGGGTCACCCGGCGCAGGAGGAAGGGCTGGTGGATTTACCGCTGATTTGCGACTGGCCGAACCGGCCAAAGCAGAAAGTGTGTTATGAAACCGGCAAGGCGGCGCAAACCGAGTATGAAGTGCTGGAGTACGCGCCGGATAACACCGCGCGCGTATTATTAAAGCCGATTACCGGACGCTCTCACCAGCTACGCGTACATATGCTCGCCATAGGACATCCGATTCTGGGAGACCGATTCTACGCGCCGCCAGAAGCGCTGGCGATGGCTCCGCGTCTGCAACTGCATGCCCAGACGCTGACCATTACCCATCCGGCTTTCGGTAATGCGATGACATTTAGAGCACCGGTAGACTTCTAAAAATAAGGCCCGACACTGTCGGGCCCGTTCTTATTTAAAGCCTTTCTGCTCTTTAATGAGCTCATAAGCCTTCTGAATTTCCTGCGCTTTTTGCTTCGCCATCTCCATCATCTCTGGCGGTAAACCTTTTGCCACCAGCTTGTCGGGGTGATGTTCACTCATCAACTTGCGATAAGCGCGTTTAATGGTTGTCGCGTCGTCCGTTGACTTCACACCAAGCACATTGCAGGCGTCCTCCAGCGTCGGACCACGCTGCGCCTGCTGCCAGGCACCGCCAGATGACTGCTGGTGATAGCCGCCGCCAAATTGCGCACCGCCCTGCATCATTCGCAGGAACTGATCGAACTGCATACGGGAAATCCCCAGCTCTTCCGCAATGACGTATAAAACATCACGTTCATTAGGATGAAGTGAGCCGTCGGCGAATGCCGCCTGAATTTGAATCTCCAGAAACATCCGAATTAAATCGAAACGTCCGAAGCAAACGCTGCGGAACTGACGCATTTTGTCGCGCAGTGGATAGTTATCCGATTTACCGATGCGGAACGCATTTTGCGCCTCCAGACGGGAGTCACCATGCAGATTCATGCGATCCATAAAGACGCTGGCAATCTGAATATCGGCTTCTGTCACACGTCCTTTGGATTTGGTTAAGTGCCCCATGACCTCAAAGGTGGTTGAGAAAAAGAGGGACTGGCGCTCGCGCTGGTTGGCAAACCAGGCCATTTTGCGGCTGCGCGCCTTGTCAAACATATGGCCGATAATAAGCCCAAGCACAATTCCCCAGAACCCGGCACCCATGATGATGGCGAACACAACGCCGATTATTTTACCCCAATACTGCATATACTCCCCGGATAGTCATATTCCTGGACGACGCAACGCCATCATCACAGTGTTCAAGCCACGGTCAATTGAAGGACATCGCCTATAATTTGCTTTATCATACTCGTCATTCGATAGCGAGCCTAACACTCTGGCACGCAAACGGCAGGATTAACGCTGGTACTGCGCTGATGAGTAAGATAGTCTCTGAGCGTTTGTAAGCCGTAGCCACTGATGACGGAACAATAAAATACAACGTATGAAAAAACGTATCCCCACCCTCCTGGCCACAATGATTGGCACAGCCCTGTACAGTCAACAGGGGCTGGCGGCCGATCTCGCCTCGCAATGTATGCTTGGCGTCCCAAGTTATAATCGCCCACTGGTGAGTGGCGATACAAATAACTTACCGGTAACCATTACTGCCGACAGTTCCAAAGGTACCTATCCAGACAACGCCACGTTTACGGGCAATGTGGATATTAACCAGGGTAACAGCCGCCTGCAGGCAGATGAAGTGCAGTTGCACCAGAAGCAGCCGGAAGGTGCGGCCGAGCCGGTACGAACGGTGGATGCGCTGGGTAATGTGCACTATGACGACAATCAGGTCATCCTGAAAGGTCCGAAAGCCTGGTCAAACCTGAATACTAAAGATACTAACGTCTGGAAAGGTGATTACCAGATGGTGGGTCGCCAGGGGCGCGGTGACGCTGACCTGATGAAACAGCGTGGTGAAAACCGCTATACCATTCTGGAAAATGGTACGTTTACCTCATGTCTGCCAGGTTCGAATACCTGGAGCGTGGTCGGGAGCGAAGTCATCCATGACCGTGAAGAGCAAGTTGCCGAGATCTGGAACGCGCGCTTCAAGCTGGGGCCGGTACCTGTGTTCTACAGCCCTTACCTGCAACTTCCTGTGGGTGACAAACGTCGCTCAGGCTTCCTGATCCCAAATGCCAAATACAGCACCACGAACTACTTTGAGTTCTACCTGCCGTATTACTGGAACATTGCGCCCAACATGGACGCCACGATCACGCCGCACTATATCCATAAGCGCGGCAACATCATGTGGGAAAACGAGTTCCGCTATTTGACCCAGGCGGGTACTGGTTTGATGGAACTGGATTATTTGCCATCGGATAAAGTCTTCCAGGATGAGTATCCAACAGAAGGTGATAAACACCGTTGGATGTACTACTGGCGTCACGCTGGCGTAATGGATCAGGTCTGGCGTTTTAACGTCGACTACACCAAAGTCAGCGATCCGCACTATTTCAACGACTTCGATTCCAAGTACGGTTCCAGTACCGATGGCTACGCCACGCAGAAATTCAGCGTTGGCTATGCCATTCAGAACTTCAACGCCACGGTGTCGACTAAACAGTTCCAGGTCTTTAATACCCAGACGCAAAGTACTTACGGTGCAGAACCGCAGTTGGATGTTAACTGGTATCAGAACGATGTAGGTCCTTTCGACACCCGCGTTTACGGTCAGGCGGTGCATTTCGTCAATACCAACTCAAACATGCCGGAAGCAACGCGTGTTCATTTAGAACCGACGATCAATTTACCGGTGTCGAACAACTGGTCGAGCCTGAATACCGAAGCCAAGCTGATGGCTACCCACTATCAGCAGAAAAATGTGGACTGGTACAACAACCGTTATGGCACCGATCTTGAAGAATCCGTGAACCGCGTCCTTCCACAATTCAAAATGGACGGCAAACTGATCTTCGAACGTGATATGGGTCTGCTGGCGGATGGTTATACCCAGACGCTGGAGCCGCGTATGCAGTATTTATACGTGCCTTATCGCGATCAGAGCAAAATCCAGAACTACGACTCCTCTTTCCTGCAGTCTGACTACAGTGGCCTGTTCCGTGACCGTACCTACGGTGGTCTCGACCGTATTGCCTCCGCGAACCAGTTAACGACCGGTGTCACAACGCGCGTTTATGATGAGTCAGCCGTTGAACGTTTTAACGTTTCTGTTGGTCAAATCTACTATTTCACCGAGTCTCGTACCGGTGATGACGATATCAACTGGGAGAAAGATAACAAAACAGGTTCCCTGGTGTGGGCGGGTGATACCTACTGGCGCATGACCGATCGCTGGGGTTTACGCGGTGGTCTGCAGTACGATACGCGTCTCGACAATATTGCAACCAGCAGTGCGGCAATTGAGTACCGTCGTGATGAAGACCGCATGATGCAGTTGACGTATCGTTACGCCAGCCCGGAATATATTCAGGCAACGTTGCCAAACTATGCCAACAGCGAACAGTATAAAGAAGGTATTTCTCAGGTGGGTGGTGCAGCGAGTTGGCCAATTGCCGATCGCTGGTCAATTGTAGGTGCTTACTACTTTGACACCAACGCCAATAAGCCAGCTGACCAAATGGTGGGTCTGCAATATAACTCCTGCTGTTATGCACTACGCGTCGGTTACGAACGCAAACTTAACGGCTGGGATACTAAAAACAATCAAAGCGAATACGATAACGTGATTGGCTTTAATGTCGAACTGCGCGGCCTGAGCTCCAACTATGGCCTGGGCACGCAGCAGATGCTGCGCTCGAACATTCTGCCTTACCGCAGTTCCTTGTAATGTGCTTGATTTGCAACGTAATCCGCTTTGCGGTTAATTGAAATGGAAAAAGTATGAAGAACTGGAAAACGCTGCTGCTCGGTGTCGCTATGGTTGCGAATACCAGCTTCGCGGCCCCCCAGGTTGTTGATAAGGTCGCTGCTGTGGTTAACAACGGCGTCGTGCTTGAAAGTGACGTTGACGGTCTGATGAAATCTGTGAAGCTCAATTCAGGCGAAGCAGGCCAGCAACTTCCGGATGATGCAACGTTGCGCCACCAGATCCTGGAGCGTCTGATCATGGATCAGATCGTTCTGCAGATGGGGCAAAAAATGGGTGTGAAGGTCACTGACGAGCAACTCGATCAGGCGATCGCTAACATCGCGAAGCAGAACAACATGTCCCTGGATCAGATGCGCAGCCGTCTGGCCTACGACGGTATCAGCTACGCTACCTACCGCAACCAGATCCGTAAAGAGATGCTGATTTCGGAAGTGCGTAACAATGAAGTGCGTCGCCGTGTCACGATCCTGCCTCAGGAAGTGGACGCGCTGGCAAAACAGGTCGGTAACCAGAATGATGCCAGCACTGAGCTGAATCTGAGCCACATTCTGATCCCACTGCCAGAGAACCCAACCTCCGATCAGGCTGCGGAAGCAGAAAGCCAGGCACGTTCTATTGTCGAACAAGCGCGTAATGGTGGTGACTTTGGCAAGCTGGCGATCACCTACTCCGCAGACCAACAGGCGCTGAAAGGCGGCCAGATGGGTTGGGGACGTATTCAGGAGTTGCCATCCATCTTTGCCCAGGCTCTGAGCACGGCGAAGAAAGGCGATATCGTCGGACCAATCCGTTCAGGTGTGGGTTTCCACATTCTGAAAGTGAACGATCTCCGTGGACAGAGCCAGAATATTTCCGTTACGGAAGTCCATGCTCGTCATATCCTGTTGAAAGTTTCTCCGATCATGAATGATGATCAGGCACGTGCGAAGCTGGAACAAATTGCTGCTGATATTAAGAGCGGGAAAACATCCTTCGCAAATGCTGCAAAAGAGTTCTCTCAGGATCCAGGCTCTGCTAACCAGGGCGGCGATCTGGGCTGGGCAGCTGCGGATATTTATGATCCTGCGTTCCGCGATGCACTGATGAAGCTGAATAAAGGCCAGCTCAGTGCTCCGGTTCACTCTTCGTTTGGCTGGCATCTGATTGAGCTGATGGACACCCGTAACGTTGATAAAACCGACGCGGCACAGAAAGACAGAGCCTACCGTATGCTGTTTAACCGTAAGTTCTCTGAAGAAGCGGCAACCTGGATGCAGGAACAACGCGCCAGTGCTTACGTGAAAATTCTGAGTAACTAATGAAACAGCATCGTGTTGTTATCACTCCCGGCGAACCCGCCGGGATTGGGCCTGACCTCGTTGTCCAGCTTGCCCAGCGCAGCTGGCCGGTAGAACTGGTTGTCTGCGCAGATGCAACACTGTTACAAGACCGGGCAACACTGCTCGGTCTGCCTTTAACGCTTATCCCTTACGTTGAAGGTCAACAGCCAGCACCGCAACAAGCCGGTACGCTCACGCTGCTTTCTGTTCCCCTTCGTACGCCTGTTGTCCCAGGCCAGCTCAGCACGGAAAACGGCCACTATGTCGTTGAAACCCTTGCACGCGCCTGCGACGGTTGTCTGAAGGGCGAATTTGCCGCGCTTATCACCGGCCCCGTGCACAAAGGCGTCATCAACGAAGCGGGTATCCCGTTTACAGGGCATACCGAGTTCTTTGAAGAACGCTCGCACAGTCCGAAAGTGGTGATGATGCTGGCGACGGAAGAGATGCGCGTTGCTCTGGTGACAACCCACCTGCCCATTAAGGCCATCCCTGATGCCATCACTCCGGAACTGCTGCGGGAGATCATCGGGATCCTGCATCATGACCTGCAAACCAAATTCGGCATCAAACAGCCACACGTTCTGGTCTGCGGCCTGAATCCGCACGCCGGTGAAGGCGGGCACATGGGTACCGAAGAGATCGACACCATTATTCCGGTACTTGAAGAAATGCGTGCAAAAGGGATGAATTTAAGCGGGCCACTGCCTGCTGATACCCTTTTCCAGCCGAAATACCTGGATAATGCCGACGCCGTACTTGCGATGTACCACGATCAGGGCCTGCCCGTGCTAAAATACCAGGGCTTTGGCCGCGGGGTGAATATCACCCTCGGTTTACCTTTTATTCGAACGTCCGTTGACCACGGTACTGCGCTGGATCTGGCAGGCCAGGGGAAAGCGGATGTCGGCAGTTTTATTACGGCGCTTAATCTCGCCATCAAAATGATTGTTAATACTCAATGACTAATCGAGTCCATCAGGGCCACTTAGCCCGAAAACGCTTCGGGCAAAACTTCCTCAACGATCAGTTCGTGATCGACAGCATCGTCTCTGCCATTAATCCGCAGAAAGGTCAGGCTATGGTCGAAATCGGCCCGGGTCTTGCCGCACTGACCGAGCCAGTAGGCGAACGCCTCGACGAACTGACCGTTATCGAACTGGACCGTGATCTGGCCGCACGCCTGCAAACGCACCCGTTCCTGGGGCCAAAGCTGACCATCTATCAGCAGGATGCCATGACCATGAACTTTGGCGAACTGTCGGAAAAAATGGGGCAGCCACTGCGCGTATTCGGCAACCTGCCGTATAACATCTCCACGCCGCTAATGTTCCATCTCTTTAGCTATACTGATGCCATTGCTGACATGCACTTCATGTTGCAAAAAGAGGTTGTTAACCGTCTGGTTGCAGGGCCGAACAGTAAAGCGTATGGTCGTTTAAGCGTGATGGCGCAATATTTCTGCAACGTGATCCCGGTCCTCGAAGTTCCGCCATCTGCCTTTACGCCGCCACCGAAAGTAGACTCTGCGGTTGTGCGCCTGGTGCCGCATAAAACCATGCCGTACCCGGTCAAAGATCTGCGCGTACTGAGCCGTATCACTACGGAAGCCTTTAACCAGCGCCGTAAAACGATCCGTAACAGCCTGGGTAATCTGTTTACGGTTGACGTACTGGCTGAGTTGGGTATCGACCCGGCAATGCGTGCAGAGAACATTTCCGTCGAGCAGTACTGCAAGCTGGCTAATTACATCAGTGAAAATGCGCCTCCGAAGGAGAGTTAAGCCATGATTGATTCGCCCCGCGTCTGTGTCCATGTACAAAGCGTTTATGTTGAATCTCAATCCTCACCGGATGAAGAACGCTATGTCTTCGCTTACACCGTGACCATTCGCAATCTGGGGCGGATGCCTGTGCAACTGCGCGGGCGCTACTGGCTTATCACCAACGGTAATGGCCGTGAAATCGAAGTTCAGGGTGAAGGTGTGGTCGGTGAACAGCCCCATATCGACCCTGGCGAAGAGTATCAGTATACCAGCGGCGCGGTGATTGAAACGCCGCTGGGTACCATGCAAGGCCATTACGAAATGGTCGACGTTGATGGCAATGTGTTCCGCGTTGCTATTCCTGTGTTCCGTCTCGCCGTTACAACACTCATTCATTAATCTAATGTCTACATATCTGATTGGCGACGTTCACGGTTGCTACGATGAACTGATCGCATTATTAAAACAGGTCGACTTTACACCCGGACAAGACACACTCTGGCTGACGGGCGATTTAGTTGCGCGTGGCCCTGGCTCTCTTGACGTTTTACGTTTCGTCAAATCGCTGGGAGACAGCGTGCGCATGGTGTTGGGCAATCACGATCTGCATTTACTGGCTGTCTTCGCCGGGATAAGTCGCAACAAACCTAAAGACCGGCTCACGCCATTGCTGGATGCGCCTGACGCGGACGATCTGATCAACTGGCTACGCCGTCAGCCCTTGCTGCAGATCGACGAAGAGAAAAAGCTGGTGATGGCACATGCCGGGATCACACCGCAATGGGATCTTGAAACGGCGAAAGCCTGTGCGCGTGATGTTGAAGCGGTTCTGGCAAGCGACTCATATCCATTCTTCCTCGATGCCATGTACGGCGATATGCCGAACCACTGGAGCGAAGATCTCAGCGGTCTGGCCCGCCTGCGCTTTATCACCAACGCTTTTACCCGGATGCGTTTTTGCTTCCCGAACGGGCAGCTGGACATGTATTCAAAAGAGACACCGGAAAGTGCACCTGCCCCGCTCAAGCCGTGGTTTGCCATTCCGGGGCCTGTGACAAACGAGTACAGCGTGGTGTTCGGTCACTGGGCTGCGCTTGAAGGTAAAGGCACACCGGAAGGGATCTACGGTCTTGATACCGGATGCTGCTGGGGTGGAGAGTTAACCTGCTTGCGCTGGGAAGACAAGGCTTACTTTGTTCAGCCATCCAACCGACAGCTGGACTTAGGTGAAGACGAGGCCGTTGCCTCCTGAGTTTTATTCCCTCTCCCGGCCGGGAGAGGGAAAATCACTTAACGACGTTCCAGAATCTCGAAGCAGTAGCTATGGGAGTTCTGCGCATCCGCATCGTGAAACTCACTGAAGACAGATTCCCATTCATCAGGATCGTAATCCGGGAAATGGGTATCCCCTTCCACTTCTGCATCAATGTGCGTCAGATACAGCTTCTGCGCTTTTGGCAGGAACTGCTCGTACACACGACCGCCACCAATCACCATGATCTCTTCGGCGTTACCGCATGCGGCAATCGCCTCGTCCACGGATTTCACCCATTCGACGCGATCATCAGTGCCAGGCTGGCTACTGATAACAATATTCTTACGGCCTGGCAATGGACGACCAATCGACTCCCAGGTCAGGCGGCCCATCACTACCGGCTTGTTTAACGTCGTACGTTTAAACCATGCGAGATCGGCAGGCAGGTTCCACGGCATGGCATTTTCCATACCGATAACACGGTCCACCGCCAGCGCTGCAATCAGACTGATCATTGAAAATTTCCCGGATGCAAAAAATTGCCGCCACTATACGGAAAGCTTAATCTTTCGTCGACTGGCGGCAGGGTAAAGAAACAGAAATTTTTTATTATTGCTGGCAACACCACTTCACACAGAAGGTTTACTCTCTGGTTCGTCTTCCGGGTTACCTGTGTGCTTGCCCTCTTCCGTGCCCTGCCAGCCATGACGCTGGATCAGCGACAGATGATTACGATCTTCATTGATGATCTCTGTCAGCATCGCACTGGTACGTTTAAACACTGCTGCACGCTCAGTGGCTGTACTACCCGCCATCGCTGCCATCTCTTCTACCATATCGGTATTGAAGCGGCGGAACAGGTCTGCACGCTCTCGCGCTTCATACGCGCCAAGCCCCAGATTTTCCAGCGCCATACGACCAGACTTTAGTGCACCTTCAAACGTCTCACGCTCAGGTGCTTCGACGCCCGCCTGTCGCAAGCGGATATAATGATCCACATCGCGTGCACGGGAGATAATGGTTAGCTCCGGGAAATGTTCTTTTACCAGTTCCACCATCTGCATGCTGGTCTCAGGATCGTCGATGGCGTTAATCAATACCTCGGCTTTTGCCGCCCCGGCAGACTCCAGCAGATCAACACGGGTCGCATCCCCGTAAAAGACTTTCATATCAAATTTACGCAGGGTATCGACATGGTCAGGATCGTGATCGAGGATAACCATTTTTACCCCGCTCGACAGCAGTAAACGACCAACGATCTGCCCATAGCGCCCGAATCCGGCGATGATCACGCGCGGCTGTTCTTCGTCAATTTCATCAGCTTCACGCTCCTGCTCACTGCCCGATTTTTCCAGACGCGTCAGCACCACCAGCAGAACAGGCGTCGCTGCCATCGACAGCGCCACGGCAAGTGTCAGCGCTTTCGCCCACTCAGGCTCGAGTACGTTTGCCATCTGCGCCGCGCCAAAGACCACAAACGCAAATTCGCTTCCCTGCCCCAGCAACACAGCAAACCAGCGCCGTTGTTTGTTTGGCACCTTCAGCGGACGGGCAATCAACCACAACATCGCCATTTTAATGACCAGGAAACCGACCAGCAGGATGATGATCCGCAGCGGATGTGTAATCAGCGTGCCAAAGTCGACTGACATCCCCACACCGATGAAAAACAGTCCCAGCAGTAGCCCTTTAAACGGCTCTATATCGCTTTCCAGCGCGTGACGATATTCAGAACTCGCCAGCAGAACGCCCGCGAGGAACGCTCCCATCGCCATCGACAGACCGGCCTCTTCCAGCAGCAGGCCAAAACCGAACACCAGGAACAGTGCCACCGCACTGAAGACTTCACGCAGTCCTGAGCGGGCAACAAACCGCAACAGCGGACGGGTCACGTAGCGGCCAAGCAGGACCACCAGCGCCAGCGCCCCCACCACCTTCAATGCCGACAACGCGAAAGCGCCCAGCGTCGTAGAGGAACCACTTGCCGCCAGCAGCGGGATCATTGCCACCAGCGGGATAGCAGCAATATCCTGGAACAGCAGCACCGAAAACGCACTGCGCCCCATCTGAGAGACGGTCAGATTTCGCTCGTTCATGGCCTGCATAGCAATGGCCGTCGAGGAGAGCGCCAGCGTCATACCGATAAGCTCAGCCACTTTCCAGTCCATTCCCAACAGGATGCAGAACCCACCCAGCAGCAGGCCGCAGGCCACCATTTGTAGCGCGCCACCACCAAATACCGAGGCACGAAGTTTCCACAATCGTTGTGGGTCGAGCTCCAGGCCAATCACAAACAACATCAGCACGACGCCAATTTCAGCGAAATGGAGAATCGCCTCAGCATCCGTGACCAGACGAAAGCCCCACGGCCCAATGACGCAACCCGCAATCAGGTAGCCGAGGACAGACCCCAGCCCCAGACGTACTGCCACGGGCACAATCAGCGCCGCCGCGCCGAGGTAAATCAGCGCCTGTATCAGCGTATGGCTATCCATGGTGCGCCTCCTGCCACTCAAGTAAGCGTTGTTTATAATGACGAGCCTGCGCCTGCAACGTTTCATCGTCGCATACAAATGTACAGTGCATCGCAAAAGGCGGAAGCCAGTTCATCCCGCAATAGAGCGCGGTGGCCTGCAGCGGCTGTGCCAGTACGTCAAAACCCGGGAAGGAACCAATATCAAAGTGGCTTTCCCCACCGCCAGTCGTGACCGCCCACATCAGGTTTTTGCCCTTCAGTGCATGGCCGTTATGACCATATGCCCAGCCATGGGAGAAGACTTTATCAATCCACAGTTTCAGGAGCGGAGGGGTGCTGTACCACTGCATAGGGTGCTGCCAGATAATCAGATCAGCGCGCGAAACCGCTTCCTGCTCAGCGGCGATGTCGATATTAAAATCGGGATAAAGTTGATAGAGGGAACGTATCTCTACGTTATCAAGCGTCCTTACCTGCTCAAGCATCCGCTTATTCGCATGCGAGTGCTGCGGATAGGGATGTGCATAAATTATCAGAATCATTGATTAGCCTGTTGTTACTGCTTTCTTTTAACAAAAGAGTGTAGTCAGTAATTCAGCAGGCTAATAGTGAATATTATTGACGGGCTAACGTCAGAATTCTGAATTAGTTATCCAGTTCGCCCATCGATTTCACCTGGTCACGGTTGATCTGCTCCGTTTTACCGGTCTCAGCATTTTTGTAGGAAACGAGGCCCGTATCGTCATCCACCTGCGGTTTACCATCCGTCACAATAGTACGACCATCGGTGGTTTTTACTGCCTGATTAGATGAACAGCCCGCTACGGTGAACAGCGCTGCGGCAGCAAAGACAGAAGTGATAAGTAATTTATTTTGCATGGTGTTTTCCCCTGCATTCAGTTGGATTTCATTATCGACCTAACTATTTTAGGCTAACTGACTGAATGTGGATGGAAAACCAGAAGGTTCTGAAGGTGGGAATAATGCCCGGCAACAGAGTGCTGCCGGGCATTTTTACTTACTTGTTAATCTGCGCGTGCATTTCCTGCACCGAAATCACCTTCTCGGTGGCATCCGCGTTCAGCGCCATGGCTGTTGCGAAACCGCCGTTCAGGGTGGTGTCGTAGTGCACTTTGTACTGCAGCGCGCTGCGGCGAATCAGCTTGGAGTCTTCAATCGCCTGACGGCCCGCCGTGGTGTTGATGATGTAGGTGTATTCGCCATTCTTGATACGGTCCTGAATGTGCGGACGGCCTTCATGTACCTTGTTCACCAGACGCGGGTTGATACCGGCTTCACCCAGCACAATCGCCGTACCGTGGGTCGCATCCAGCTCGAAGCCCTGTTTCAGCAGTTTGGCAGCCAGGTCAACCACGCGCTCTTTATCGCCTTCGCGAACAGAGAGCAGCGCACGGCCTGATTTTCTCATGGTGGAGCTACTGCCCAGCTGCGCCTTCGCAAACGCTTCTGCGAAGGTGCGGCCTACGCCCATCACTTCCCCGGTGGAGCGCATTTCTGGCCCTAACAGCGGGTCAACGCCCGGGAATTTGTTGAACGGCAGTACCACTTCTTTCACCGAGTAGTAAGGTGGGATGATCTCTTTGGTTACGCCCTGCTGAGCCAGCGTCTGGCCTGCCATCACGCGCGCCGCCACTTTCGCCAGTGGAACACCGGTCGCTTTGGAGACGAACGGTACGGTACGTGCCGCACGCGGGTTCACTTCAATCAGGTACACTTCGTTGTCTTTTACGGCGAACTGGACGTTCATCAGACCACGAACCTGCAGCTCGAAGGCCAGCTTTTGTACCTGCTGGCGCATCACGTCCTGAATCTCCTGGCTCAGGGTGTACGCTGGCAGAGAACAGGCGGAGTCACCGGAGTGAACGCCAGCCTGCTCGATGTGCTCCATGATGCCGCCAATCAGCACCATTTCGCCGTCGCAGATAGCGTCAACGTCCACTTCTACAGCATCGTCCAGGAAGCGGTCGAGCAGTACTGGCGCATCGTTAGAGACGCTTACCGCAGTCTGGAAGTAGCGACGCAGGTCGGCTTCGTCATAAACGATTTCCATCGCGCGGCCGCCCAGTACGTAGGAAGGACGCACCACCAGTGGGTAGCCAATCTCTTTCGCCTTCTCAACGGCCTGTTCAATCGCAGTTACAGTGGCGTTTGCCGGCTGTTTCAGTTTCAGACGGTCAACCGCCTGCTGGAAACGTTCACGGTCTTCGGCACGGTCAATCGCATCCGGGCTGGTACCGATAACCGGTACACCTGCTGCTTCCAGCGCGCGCGCCAGCTTCAGCGGGGTCTGGCCACCGTACTGCACGATAACGCCTTTTGGCTTCTCGATACGCACGATTTCCAGCACGTCTTCCAGGGTTACCGGCTCGAAGTACAGACGGTCAGAGGTGTCGTAGTCAGTCGATACGGTTTCCGGGTTACAGTTAACCATAATGGTTTCGTAACCGTCTTCACGCAGCGCCAGAGAGGCGTGAACGCAGCAGTAATCGAACTCGATGCCCTGGCCGATACGGTTTGGGCCACCGCCCAGTACCATAATTTTGTCGCGGTCGACTGACGGGTTCGCTTCGCACTCATCTTCATACGTGGAGTACATGTACGCGGTATCGGTAGAGAATTCTGCCGCACAGGTGTCGACACGCTTGTAAACCGGGTGCAGGTTGAACTGGTCACGCAGCTTACGGATTTCCGCTTCACGCACGCCCGCCAGCTTAGCCAGACGCGCATCGGCGAAGCCTTTACGCTTCAGCACGCGCAGGAAGTCAGCGTCCAGACCGTTGATGCCCAGATCCGCCACTTTCTCTTCCAGACGCACCAGTTCTTCAATCTGCACCAGGAACCAGCGGTCAATGTTGGTCAGGTTGAAGACGCCGTCCACAGACAGGCCTGCGCGGAAAGCATCGGCGATATACCAGATACGCTCTGCGCCCGCGTCTTTCAGCTCGCGGCGAATTTTTGTCAGTGCTTCCGGGTCGTCCAGGCTCACTTTCGGGTCAAAGCCGGTCGCGCCCACTTCCAGGCCACGCAGTGCTTTCTGCAGGGATTCCTGCTGGGTGCGGCCAATCGCCATCACTTCACCGACCGATTTCATCTGAGTGGTCAGACGGTCGTTCGCGCCGGCGAATTTCTCGAAGTTGAAGCGAGGAATTTTCGTCACAACGTAGTCGATAGACGGTTCGAAGGATGCAGGGGTGCGGCCGCCGGTGATGTCGTTCATCAGCTCGTCGAGAGTGTAACCCACCGCCAGTTTCGCCGCTACTTTGGCAATCGGGAAGCCGGTGGCTTTAGAAGCCAACGCCGAGGAACGGGATACACGCGGGTTCATTTCAATAACAATCAGGCGGCCGGTTTTCGGGTTCACCGAGAACTGCACGTTAGAACCACCAGTTTCCACGCCGATTTCACGCAGTACCGCCATCGAGGCGTTACGCATGATTTGATACTCTTTGTCGGTCAGGGTCTGGGCTGGCGCAACGGTGATGGAGTCACCGGTGTGGATACCCATCGCATCGAAGTTTTCGATGGAGCAGACGATGATGCAGTTGTCGTTTTTATCACGCACCACTTCCATCTCGTACTCTTTCCAGCCAATCAGCGATTCATCAATCAGCAACTCTTTGGTTGGGGAGAGGTCCAGACCGCGTTCGCAAATCTCTTCGAACTCTTCACGGTTGTACGCGATACCACCGCCGGTGCCGCCCATGGTGAAGGAAGGACGAATGATACACGGATAACCCACGTCGGCCGCCACGGCCAGCGCTTCTTCCATGTTGTGTGCAATACCGGAACGCGCGGTGTCGAGGCCGATTTTTTTCATCGCCACGTCGAAGCGGCGACGGTCTTCTGCTTTATCAATCGCGTCGGCGGTCGCACCAATCATGGTTACGCCGAACTCGGCAAGCACACCCTGACGCTCCAGCTCCAGCGCACAGTTCAGCGCCGTCTGGCCGCCCATGGTTGGCAGCACCGCGTCCGGACGCTCTTTCTCAATGATTTTACGCACCACTTCCCAGTGAATCGGCTCGATGTAAGTTGCATCAGCCATTTCCGGGTCGGTCATGATGGTTGCCGGGTTAGAGTTCACCAGAATGACGCGGTAGCCCTCTTCACGCAGGGCTTTACACGCCTGCGCACCGGAGTAGTCAAATTCGCAGGCCTGGCCGATCACGATCGGGCCAGCACCAAGGATCAGGATGCTTTTTATGTCTGTACGTTTTGGCATTGTCTTCTCAGCTCCTGATTATTTAGCGGTCTTACGGTATTGCTCGATAAGTTCGATGAAGTGATCGAACAGCGGCGCGGCATCGTGCGGGCCCGGGCTGGCTTCCGGGTGGCCCTGGAAGCTGAATGCAGGCTTATCGGTACGGTGGATACCCTGCAGGGTGCCATCGAACAGTGATTTATGCGTCACTCGCAGGTTAGACGGCATTGACGCTTCATCGACAGCAAAACCGTGGTTCTGCGCGGTGATCATCACCGTGTTGTTGTCGATATCTTTCACCGGGTGGTTACCACCGTGGTGACCGAATTTCATCTTAACGGTGTTCGCACCGCTCGCCAGCGCCAACAGCTGATGTCCGAGGCAGATACCGAAGACCGGGATATCGGTTTCCAGGAAAGATTTAATGGCGTTGATAGCGTAATCGCACGGAGCCGGGTCACCCGGGCCGTTGGAGAGGAAGATACCGTCCGGGTTCATCTTCAGAACCGCTTCCGCAGAGGTTTGTGCAGGCACGACGGTTAGACGGCAACCGCGGTCAACCAGCATGCGCAGGATATTACGCTTGGCACCGAAATCGTAGGCCACCACGTGGAACGGCAGCTCGCTCTCTTTTTTCGCTTCCGGCAGGTCGCCTTCCAGCGTCCAGCTACCCTGCGTCCAGCTGTAGGCTTCCGCGGTGGTCACTTCTTTCGCCAGGTCCATGCCGTTCAGGCCCGGGAAGGCTTTCGCTTTTTCCAGCGCCAGGGCCGCATCCAGGTTATCACCTGCAATGATGCAGCCGTTTTGTGCACCTTTCTCGCGCAGCAGACGCGTTAACTTACGGGTATCAATATCGGCAATCGCCACGATGTTATGGCGCTTCAGGTAAGAAGAGAGGTCTTCGGTATTGCGGAAGTTGCTGGCAATCAGCGGCAGGTCACGAATGACCAGACCTTGCGCATGTACCTGAGAGGATTCTTCGTCAGCCGCATTGGTGCCGACATTGCCAATATGAGGATAAGTAAGAGTAACGATTTGGCGAGAATAGGAAGGATCAGTGAGGATTTCTTGATAACCGGTCATTGAAGTATTGAAAACGACTTCCCCAACCGCCGAACCTGTTGCCCCTATGGCCCGACCGATAAACTGGGTTCCGTCTTCCAGAACCAATAGCGCTGACTTAATCAAAACACCCTCCAGAGAATATTCACTCACTTTATTTGCATATTAATGCATAACCATGTCATGGATCAATGCAAATGTGTTGCCAGCGGATTTTTGGCAAACGGCGGCATTCTGGAGATTTGGTGGGTAAAAGTCAACTTAAAACGGATATTTTGTTTGTTCTTTTGCAAGCCTGGTGCGCAGAAGATAGCTTAACCGACAAAAAGATCAGGTAAATCACCACGGAAAACGCTTGCGCGACAAGTTTAATGATAAATCTGGCAAGGGAGTAATAAAAAGTAGACCGGATGGTCAAAATTTACATTTTAGCAACAAAAAAATAGAGCAATAGACTTACTTTTAAAAGTAATAAGCGAAATAAATGGCGAAATAAGAAAAATAAAAGGGCAATAAATTATTGCCCTATGCAATCAAGTAATTACGACTGCAATAACCACATCACGATGGGTAATAAACCTTACAAATTGTTAAGATCCAGCACATCTCGCATATCAAAAAGACCATTTTCCTTGCCTTTTAACCACAAAGCAGAACGTACGGCACCATTTGCAAATGTCATACGGCTGGAGGCTTTATGCGTAATTTCAACACGCTCGCCAATATCGGCGAACATCGCGGTATGTTCGCCGACGATGTCACCCGCTCGCACGGTTGCGAAGCCAATGGTTCCCGGCACGCGTTCGCCGGTGTAACCTTCGCGGGTATAGACCGCGCAATCTTTTAAATCTTTATCAAGTGCATGAGCAATCGCTTCGCCCATTGCCAGCGCCGTACCTGATGGCGCATCAACTTTGTAACGGTGGTGCGCTTCAACAATCTCAATGTCGGTATAGTTGCCCATCACCTTCGCCGCTTTCTCCAGCAGCTTGAGCATGACGTTTACGCCCACACTAAAGTTCGCAGCAAAGACAATCGCAATTTCTTTTGATGCGTCCTGAATAGCCTGCTTACCTGCGTCGTCAAAACCGGTAGTACCGATGACCATTCCCTTGCCGTGCTGGCGGCAAAACGCCAGATGCGTCAGCGTCCCTTCCGGGCGGGTAAAGTCGATGAATGCATCGAAGTCATTTTTCACCGCGTCAAGGCTGCTCTGGACGGTAACGCCCGTCTTTCCCACACCTGCCAGCTCACCTGCGTCGGCACCAAGAAGTGAGGAACCTTCACGCTCCAGGGCCGCACCCAGCGCCACACCATCCATCTGTAGCGCCGCCTGAATCAGCTGACGGCCCATACGTCCACCCGCGCCCGCAATCGCGACACGGATCTGTGCATCATGCATAGTTATTCTCTTACGTTAAAATGATGTAAACCGTTTTCAGATTAACCAGCCTTGCTCTGTGCTGCCAACTGAAAACACCAATAATTAGAATTTAACGTGAAACCGACTTAAATATCAGTAAAAGACATGATTTTGTCGTCACGATAATGTACGGGGCAAAAAAAAAGGCCAGCACATGAGATGCTGGCCTTTCATCAAATAAGGAGTTATTCCACTTCGCGGGCGTCGATACGCAGTTCTTTTGGGACTTCGAAGACGATATTCTCTTCGCGTCCTTCCAGCGGAACCGCTTCGCCACCGCCCAACTCCTGCAGACGGACAATCACGTTCTGCACCAGAATATCCGGCGCGGAAGCGCCTGCGGTAACGCCGACGCAGGCCGCATTTTTCACCCACGCTTCCTGAATGTCCGTTGCATCGTCAATCAGGAATGCCGCTTTCCCCATACGCTGCGCAAGCTCGGCCAGGCGGTTGGAGTTAGAGGAGTTCTTCGAGCCAACAACCAGCACCACATCCGCCTGTTCAGCCAGTGCACGCACCGCTTCCTGACGGTTAGTGGTCGCGTAGCAGATGTCATCTTTACGCGGCCCGACGATTTTCGGGAAACGCTGGCGCAGGGCGTCAATCACGTCAGAGGTATCGTCCACGGAGAGCGTCGTCTGGGTCATAAACGACAGACGGGCTTCGTTTTTCACATTCAGCGTCAGTACATCTTCCGGTGACTCAACCAGATACATGCCCCCTTCCGGGTTGCTGTACTGACCCATGGTGCCTTCAACTTCCGGATGACCCGCATGGCCGATCAGAATCGACTCTTCACCACGACGACTGGCGCGCGCCACTTCCATATGCACTTTCGTCACTAACGGACAGGTCGCGTCAAACACCGTCAAATCGCGGTTTTTCGCTTCGTTACGCACTGCCTGAGAAACGCCATGCGCGGAGAAAATCAGGATCGCACCATCCGGCACTTCGCTAATCTGCTCGATAAAGATTGCACCGCGCTCGCGCAGGCTGTCGACCACATAGCGGTTATGCACCACTTCGTGACGCACATAAATCGGCGCGCCGTAAATCTCCAGCGCGTTTTCAACAATGCTGATAGCGCGGTCTACACCGGCGCAGAAGCCGCGCGGGTTAGCCAACAGGATCTGCATTTCAGGCCTCCAGTACTGGGTCAATCTCCAGCACTTCAATATCAAAATGGACGGTGCGCCCGGCAAGCGGATGGTTGAAGTCAACGGTGATGGAGTCGCCATTGATTTCGCGGATCACGCCAGGCATTTCGCTGCCATCCATAGCGGTAAAGAGCATAATCGCCCCGATTTCAGGCTCACCCGCATCCATAAACTCTCGGCGCGAGAAATACTGGATCAGATCCGGGCTTGGCACGCCAAATGCGGCATCCGGCTCCAGTGAAAACGCCTTTTTCTCCCCCTCTTTCAAACCGAGAAGCTGTTGTTCAAGACCTTCAGACAGGGAGGTATCGCCAAGACGAAACAGGGCTGGTTTGCCGTTATTGCGGGTGGATTCAGCTGTAGAACCATCATCCAGTTTCAGCGTGAAGTGAACGAGAACCGCGCTGTTGCTCTGTACGGATTTAGACATGCAAATTGCTCGCTTGTTTTGCCCGGTGGCACTACTCCACCGGGCGAGTGTGTTACGCCTGCTCTTTCGCGGCCGAGTTAGGCAAGAAGCCTTCCAGCACGATTAACGCCGCACCGATACAAATTGCGCTATCGGCGAGGTTAAAGGTCGCGAAGTGCCAGTCCCCGACGTAGAAGTCGATCATATCGACCACAAAGCCGTGCCACAGGCGGTCAAACAGGTTGCCCAGTGCGCCACCAATGATCAGCGCGTAAGCGATGTTATTCAGCTTTTGTGTTGCTTTCGAACGGTACATCAGCACCGCCAGCACCACGCAGATACCGATTGCGATACCCGCAAAGAACCAGCGCTGCCAGCCACCGCTGTCAGCAAGGAAACTAAACGCCGCGCCGTAGTTGCGTGCATAGTGCAGGTTAAGTGACGGGAACAGTGAAACCGTCTCCCCCAGAGCAAAATTCTGGAGGATCAGGAATTTGCTGCCCAGATCAATAATCAGCACCACCACAACCAGCCACAGCCAGCGCAGTCCTGTTGAACAGAGAGTTTTACTCATCAGGCAAACTTACGTTTTTCGCCGTCTCCGGCGACGTTGCTTACACAGCGTCCGCAGATATCTGCGTGTTCCGCCACCTTGCCGACATCAGTGGTGTAATGCCAGCAACGCGGGCATTTCTCACCTTCGGCTTTGCTCAGCGCGACTTTCAGTCCTTTGAGCAGCTCGCTCTGCTGAGCATCAGCAGAAGCTTCGGCATAATCCGCAACTTTCGCACCGGAGGTCAACAGGACAAATCGCAATTCATCGCCCAGTGCCGTCAGTTTCGCTGCCAGCTCAGGTTCTGCGTACAGAGTCACTGTCGCTTCCAGAGAGCCGCCGACTTTCTTATCCGCACGCGCCTGCTCGATAACCTTGTTCACTTCGCCACGCACTTTCAGCAGTTCGTCCCAGAAAGCATCGTTCATTGCTTCGGTGCTGGAGAGATCGAACAGACCTTCGTACCACTCGCCCGTGAAGACATACTTCTCACGGTCGCCTGGCAGGTAACCCCAGATTTCATCCGCGGTGAAGGACATGATCGGTGCCATCCAGCGCACCAGCGCTTCTGCGATGTGGAACAGCGCGGTCTGGCAGCTACGACGCGCCACGCTGTCCGCTTTCGCGGTGTACTGGCGGTCTTTGATGATGTCGAGGTAGAACGAGCCCATCTCAATGGAGCAGAAACGCATCAGGCGCTGCACCACTTCGTGGAAGTCGTAAGACTCATAGGCTTTCAGGATATCTTCCTGCGCCGCTTTCGCACAGCCTACCGCCCAGCGATCCAGAACGACCATCTCTTCCGGTTTCACCATGTCTTTCACTGGATCAAAACCGTTCAGGTTCGCCAGCAGGAAGCGCGCGGTGTTACGGATACGACGATAGCTGTCAGCAGCACGTTTCAGGATCTCATCAGACACCGCCATTTCGCCGGTGTAGTCAGTGGATGCAACCCACAGACGCAGGATGTCTGCGCCCAGTTTGTTCATCACGTCCTGCGGAGAAACAGTGTTACCGATAGACTTGGACATCTTACGGCCCTGACCATCCACAGTGAAACCGTGGGTCAGTACCTGGCGGTAAGGGGCTTTACCTTTCATGGCGGTGGAGATCATCAGAGATGACATGAACCAGCCACGGTGTTGGTCAGAGCCTTCCAAATACATGTCGGCGGCGTGACCGGCAAATTCCGGACGCACGTCAACGACTGAGGAGTGGGTAGAACCGGAGTCGAACCACACGTCCAGAGTATCTGGTACTTTTTCGTAGTTATCAGCGTCTGCGCCCAGGATGTCGCGGGAGTCGAGATCCCACCACGCCTGAATACCGTCAACTTCGACGCGCTTCGCCACTTCTTCCATCAGTTCCAGGGTGTTCGGGTGCAGTTCCTGCGTCTCTTTATGCACGAACAGAGACATTGGCACGCCCCAGGTACGCTGACGGGAGATACACCAGTCAGGACGGTTAGCCACCATGGATTCGATACGCGCCTGGCCCCAGTCCGGGATCCACTGCACGCCTTTGATCTCTTTCAGAGACTGCTCACGCAGGCCTTTCTGATCCATGCTGACGAACCACTGCGGGGTCGCACGGAAGATGATCGGTGTCTTGTGACGCCAGCAGCATGGGTAGCTGTGCTGCATTTTCTCAACGTGCAGCAGTGCGCCGCTGGTGCGCAGCATATCGACGATGATGTCGTTCGCTTTAAAGACGTTGATACCGTCCAGCGCCGGGTAGGTGCCAGGCAGGTATGAACCGTCCGGGCCAACCGGGTTGGCGATTTCCAGACCGTATTTCAGGCTGATGTTGTAGTCGTCAGGACCGTGGCCACCGGCGGTATGTACTGCACCGGTACCCGCGTCCAGCGTGACGTGCTCGCCCAGGATCGCCGGAACGTCGAAGTCCAGGAACGGGTGTTTGAAGCGCATCAACTCCAGCGCGTCACCTTTCACGGTGCCCAGCACGCTGTAGTCGGTGATGTTTGCGCGTTTCAGCACGCTCTCAACCAGATCTTTCGCCAGGATGACTGCCTGACCGTCAATCTGCACCAGCGCGTATTCGAACTCACCAGACAGGGAGATCGCACGGTTGGCAGGTAGCGTCCACGGCGTGGTGGTCCAGATAACCAGAGAGACTGGACCGTTAACGGACGACACGCCAAATTTGGCTTTTACTGCATCCTGATCCACCGCGTGGAACGCCACGTCGATAGACGGAGAGGTTTTGTCGTAATACTCAACTTCCGCTTCTGCCAGCGCAGAACGGCAGTCCACGCACCAGTGCACCGGCTTCGCGCCTTTGTGCAGGTGGCCGTTTCCGATGATTTTACCCAGCGCACGGATGATGTTGGCTTCAGTTTTGAAGTCCATGGTCAGGTATGGGTGTGACCAGTCACCCAGCACGCCCAGACGGATGAAGTCAGCACGCTGACCATCAACCTGAGTGGCAGCATATTCGCGGCATTTCGCGCGGAACTCTGCGGCGGTGAACTTCTCACCTGGCTTGCCAAACTCTTGCTCAACTTTCAGCTCGATTGGCAGACCGTGGCAGTCCCAGCCCGGAACGTAAGGCGAGTCATATCCCGTGAGTCCTTTGGACTTCACGATAATGTCTTTCAGAATCTTGTTTACAGAGTGACCAATATGAATGCTGCCATTCGCATATGGAGGGCCATCATGCAGAATGAAGGTTTTTTTGCCTTTTTTGGCTGCACGAATGATGCCGTACAGGTCATCATCAGTCCAACGCGCCAGCATTCCCGGTTCACGCTTGGCGAGATCGCCGCGCATCGGGAACCCTGTTTCCGGCAAATTCAGGGTTGATTTATAGTCACTCATCAGATTCTCGGTTCCGTATTTATCACGTAGGCATTTAAGCCGGGTTCAAAGCCCAAAAAACTCGCGGGCCGTCAATTCATCTCGCGCAATCTGCGCTTTTAGTTCATCCAGCGAAGCAAATCGCTGCTCGTTGCGTATTTTTTTACGCAGTATCACATCTATATGGCGACCATAAAGGTCCATTACAACATCCAGCAGGTGCACTTCTAATTGTTGACGCACACCCGCGACAGTTGGACGCGTGCCAATGTTAGCGACGCCGTAAAACGGCTTATCGCCCAGTCCTGCCACTTCCACCGCATAGACCCCTTTAACCGGGGAAACCTGACGACGCAGCGGTATATTCGCCGTCGGGAAACCAATAGTGCGGCCGAGCGCATCGCCATGAACGACGCGACCTGAGATGGTGAACGGATGCCCCAGCAGGGTTTCTGCCGTATCCAGTTCATCATCTGCCAGCGCCTGGCGTACCGCCGTGCTGCTGACGCGTATGCCACCTTCACAGAAGGTCATCGCGCTTGTGACGTCAAAACCGTACTCCAGACCAGCCTTCTGTAATAGCAAGAAATCGCCCTGACGACCAGCGCCAAAGCGGAAATCATCCCCCACAGCAAGAAACTGCACACCAAGACGTTCAACCAGCAGGTCACTGACGAAATTTTGTGCTGTCAGTGCAGCAAAACGACGATCGAAACGTACACACAATACGTAGTCCACACCGGACTCAGCCAGGTAGCGCAACTTCTCGCGCAGGCGAGTGAGACGGGCGGGAGATTTATCGCCCGCGAACAGCTCCAGCGGCTGCGGTTCGAAAATCATCACTACAACAGGCAGGCCACGGGCCTCCCCTTCTTTACGCAATCCCTGCAACAGCGCCTGATGACCACGATGCACGCCGTCGAAATTACCAATGGTCAGCACGCACCCGTGCGGTGCTCTGCTGAGATTATGTATGCCGCGTATCAGCTTCATGTCTGGCTCAAAACAGTGAAAATCGCCAAAGTATACCTTGTACGGCGGTTAAGGTTAACCGGCGATTGTTCGCGCAAAACAGAAAGCCGTAATGATTTCATCAGGCTGACCTTTCGCAGCGAAAAAATCTGCTCGTGAACTGCGATTTTTATGCCGAAAGGCTGTATTCAGGGAAGACAAGCTGGTAGAATCCTGCGCCATCACTACGTAACGTAGCGTCGCTAATTAACGGCGCTTATTTGCACAAATCCATTGACAAAAGAAGGCAAAGAGGGCATATTCCTCGGCCTTTGAATTGTCCACATAGATCATATTTGGGAGTTGGACTTGGCTAATATCAAATCAGCTAAGAAACGTGCCGTTCAGTCTGAAAAGGCTCGTAAGCACAACGCAAGCCGTCGCTCTATGATGCGTACTTTCATCAAGAAAGTATACGCAGCAATCGAAGCTGGCGACAAAGCTGCAGCGCAGAACGCATTTAACGAAATGCAACCAATCGTGGATCGTCAGGCTGCTAAAGGTCTGATCCACAAAAACAAAGCAGCGCGTCATAAAGCAAACCTGACCGCGCAGATCAACAAACTGGCTTAATCGCTATTTGTTGTTGCTTGTTTAAAGAACCCGCTTAACGCGGGTTTTTTTATGCCTTCAGATTGCCGGAGGTGTAAACAGCGCAGAGTAGTCGCGGTTACAGATTCGCTGTACCGCCGGGTGTTGAATCATCCTTTCAGCAAAAATGGCGTGATACTCCTCCATCACGTTATCCACTCTGCCTATCTCCGTAATCTTGTCATCAGAATAGAGATCGTGCGCGTACAGCGTTGGTGCAACGAAGATCGCATTGTGGGCTTCACCAAAGGCTTTCATCAGTGCCGCGTCATCAAACTCGCCGAGGATTTCAACGTTCAGCCCCTGCGAATTAAACCAGTTCAGCAACTTTCGTCCCAGCATAGAACGCCGTCCAGGCACCAGCAAACGACGCTCTTCCAGACAGGCAGGAAACGGCTTGTCCGGTGGCGGATTAATACACCAGAAGCTGACGCCACACTCACCAATCTTCACCGAGAACAAGCCCTCCTGCTGCGTGGAGTCGATTGGGCAATCCGAGATAATCATATCCAGCTTATGCTGGCTCAACTGCTCCAGCAGCATCTCGTGAGTGGATTCAAAGCAGCGCAAATGGATTTGCTCATCTTCAACCACTGCCGCATCCAGCACACCGCTCACCAGCCGTTTTGACAGCGCATCGGCCACACCGACATCAAAGAGCAAATTAGACTCTTTGCGGTAGTTGACGATATCCAGCATCTCCTGGCTCAGGGTAAACATTTTGTCTGCGTAACGGAAAACCAGCTCACCCAGTTCACTGGGCTCAATCCCACGACCCTTGCGCTTGAACAGCTTGCCCTGCAGACGTTCTTCCAGCGCCTTGATTTGCCCGGTGATGGTTTGTGGTGTCAGGTAGAGCGCCTCTGCGGCGCCCACGACAGAGCCCTGTTTGTAGACGTGCCAGAAGTAGTAAAGATGGTTGTAATTCAAATGAGACATTGCGTCTTCGCTCCCTGATAGTCTATCGGAAGAAGGCTCCCCTCCTCCCGGTTTCCGTTATGCCTGGACAGCCTGTCCAGACAACTTCACCTTCAACAAGGTATAACCGATCACTGCGGCCAGCAATGACCCGATAAGAATGCCAAGTTTTGCCCAGACGATAAGCTCCGGTGCATGCGTACCAAATGCCAGCGTCGAGATAAAGATCGACATCGTAAACCCGATCCCACACAGCACGCCAACGGCCATAATCTGTCCAAAGGTTGTGCCGTGCGGCAATGATGCCATCTTCAGCTTCAGCGCCAGCCAGCAGAAGAGGCTAATCCCCAGCGGCTTACCGATAAACAGCCCGGCAATAATGCCCAGAGGTAGCACGGACGTCAGCCCGTCCAGCGTGACACCGCCCAGGGAAACACCTGCGTTGGCAAATGCGAACAGTGGCAGGATCATAAAGGCTACCCACGGGTGCAGCACATGTTCCAGCTGTTTGGCAGGCGACTTGCCGTCCTGCGGCTTAAGCGGCACGAAGAAGCCGACGATCACACCTGCCAGCGTGGCATGCACGCCCGATTTCAGCACCGCCGTCCACAGCACCATCCCCACGAGGATGTAGATGCCGATGCGACGCACATTGAAAATGTTCAGCAGTGCCAGCACAGCAATCGCCCCAGCAGCGACACTCAGTGACAGGATCGACAGCTCGCTGGTATAGAACAGCGCGATAATCACAATAGCGCCCAAATCATCAATAATTGCCAGCGCCATCAGGAAGATCTTCAGTGCCACCGGCACGCGGCTGCCCAGCAGGGCTAAAACACCGAGCGCAAAGGCAATATCCGTTGCGGCCGGGATCGCCCAGCCATGACGCGCAAGGGGGTCCTGCCAGGTAAACGCCAGGAAGAGCAACGCCGGAACCACCATCCCACCGATGGCGGCAATAATCGGGAACGCCGCGCGCTGGCGGCTGGCAAGTGAACCCAGCACCAACTCGCGTTTAACTTCAAGCCCCACCAGGAGGAAGAACACAGCCATCAGTGCATCGTTGATCCACAGCAACATGTTCTTGTTAATTTCCAGCGCCCCAACCTTCAGCTCGACGGGCGTTTCCAGAAATGCGTGGTATAGATCGCGGGTAAGCCCCAGGTTAGCCAGCACCATCGCAGCCGCAGCGGCAATAATCAGGATCACGCCACCGGACGCTTCACTGCTAAAGAAACGGTGTAGTAATTTCACTTTAACTCTCTCTTTTACAACAATACCTCGATAAAACCATAATACCAAGCCACATAGCTCGGCAAAAACAGATTAATGTTGAGTATAGGTTCAGTTTTACCGAACTATTCCTACAAAAAGAAAAAGCCCGGAATTGCTTCCAGGCTTTTGCAGATGAAGGCCAGCTAACGAATTAGCGGGTCAAATCATCGAAGAATTTTTTGACGCCATCGAAGAAACTTTTGGAACGCGGGCTGTTCTTCTCACCCGTCGGGCCGCCAAAGCTCTCCTGAAGCTCTTTCAGCAGTTGTTTCTGCTTGTCATTCAGGCCAACCGGCGTTTCCACGACGACGCGACACAGCAGGTCGCCCTGAGCACCACCACGCACGGATTTAACGCCTTTCCCGCGCATGCGGAACAGCTTACCGGTCTGGGTTTCACCTGGGATCTTCAGATTAACGCGACCATCCAGCGTCGGGACTTCGATTTCACCACCGAGTGCCGCCATCGCGAAGTTGATCGGCACTTCGCAATACAGGTTGTTACCTTCACGCTCGAAAATGGCGTGCTGTTTAACCTGCACCTGAACGTACAGATCGCCTGCCGGTGCGCCGTGTTCCCCAGCTTCACCTTCGCCCGC
The DNA here is from genome assembly GCF_036663495.1 of Enterobacter sp. 342. Taxonomy (NCBI): domain Bacteria; kingdom Pseudomonadati; phylum Pseudomonadota; class Gammaproteobacteria; order Enterobacterales; family Enterobacteriaceae; genus Enterobacter; species Enterobacter sp. 342. Next base: position 128,439 of record NZ_JAWUEI010000003.1, on the reverse strand, counting down.
CAGACGGATGCGGTCGCCCGTATCGACGCCAGCCGGAATTTTAACGGACAGGGTCTTCGTTTTCTCAACGCGACCGTGGCCGTGGCATTTGGTGCACGGATCTTTAATCAGCGTACCGCGACCGTGACAGTGAGGACAGGCCTGTTGTACCGCGAAGAAGCCCTGACGCATCTGTACCTGGCCTGAACCGTGACAGGTTGGGCAGGTCTGCGGCTGGGTTCCCGCTTTCGCGCCGCTGCCGTGGCAAACGTCACACTCTTCCAGCGTCGGAATACGGATCTCTTTGGTGACACCGCGAACAGCCTCTTCCAGCGTCAGTTCCATGTTGTAGCGCAGGTCCGCGCCGCGCGTTGCGCGCTGACGACCACGGCCACCGCCGAAGATGTCGCCGAATACATCACCAAAGATATCGCTGAAGTCAGCGCCGCCGCCAAAGCCGCCGCCACCGAATCCACCGCCGCCCATGCCGCCCTGTTCAAAGGCTGCGTGACCATACTGGTCATAGGCTGCACGTTTTTGTGCATCGGTCAGGACTTCGTAGGCTTCTTTGATCTCTTTAAATTTGGCTTCAGCCTCTTTGTCACCCTGGTTACGGTCCGGGTGGAATTTCATGGCCAGGCGCTTATACGCCTTTTTGATTTCACGCTCTTCCGCAGTTTTCGGAACGCCTAAAATCTCGTAATAGTCTTGCTTTGCCATTGGTTTTTTTAAGCCCCTTAACATGCGAGCACGGGCGTGGAGAGTTCTCCTACGCCCGTGCCAATTAATTACCCTGCATCAGGGCGATTATTTTTTGTCTTTAACTTCTTCGAACTCAGCGTCAACAACATCGTCGTCTTTCGCGTTGTTCTGGGAAGCGTCAGCGCCTGCCTGCTGTTGAGCGTGCTGCTGCTGAGCGATTTCCATCAGCTTCTGGGAAGCCTGTGCCAGTTCCTGCATCTTCGCTTCGATGTCCGCTTTATCTTCACCTTTCAGTGAAGTTTCCAGCGCACTCAGTGCAGCTTCGATAGCAGTTTTGTCTTCCGCTGGCAGTTTATCGCCTGCTTCTTCAACCTGCTTACGGGTGCTGTGCAGCAGATGGTCACCCTGGTTACGGGTCTGAACCAGCTCTTCGAACTTACGGTCGGACTCAGCGTTAGCTTCTGCATCACGAACCATTTTCTCGATTTCAGCTTCGTTCAGGCCAGAAGATGCCTTGATGGTGATCTTCTGCTCTTTACCGCTGTTTTTGTCTTTTGCAGACACGTGCAGGATACCGTCAGCATCAATATCGAAGGTGACTTCGATCTGCGGCATGCCGCGTGGTGCCGGGTTGATACCATCCAGGTTGAACTGACCCAGAGACTTGTTATCCGCCGCACGTTTACGCTCACCCTGAATCACATGGATGGTTACCGCAGACTGGTTGTCTTCAGCGGTAGAGAACACCTGGCTGTGTTTCGTCGGGATAGTGGTGTTTTTGTTGATGAGTGCAGTCATCACACCGCCCATGGTTTCGATACCCAGAGACAGCGGGGTAACGTCCAGCAGCAGTACGTCTTTCACTTCACCAGTCAGTACACCACCCTGAACCGCTGCACCGATAGCAACAGCTTCGTCCGGGTTCACGTCTTTACGCGGCTCTTTACCAAAGAATTCAGCCACTTTCTTCTGAACCATTGGCATACGCGTCTGACCACCCACCAGGATAACGTCCTGGATGTCAGATACGGACAGGCCAGCGTCCTGCAGAGCAACTTTCAGTGGCTCGATGGAACGGTTCACCAGGTCTTCTACCAGGCTTTCCAGTTTCGCACGGGTCACTTTGATGTTCATGTGTTTAGGACCGGTCGCGTCTGCAGTGATGTACGGCAGGTTCACGTCGGTCTGCTGAGCAGAAGACAGTTCAATCTTCGCTTTCTCAGCGGCTTCTTTCAGGCGCTGCATGGCCAGCGGGTCGTTACGCAGGTCAATGCCCTGATCTTTCTTGAACTCGTCAACGAGGTAGTTGATCAGACGGGTATCGAAGTCTTCACCACCCAGGTGGGTATCACCGTTGGTTGCCAGAACTTCGAAGGTTTTTTCGCCGTCAACTTCGTCGATTTCAATAATAGAGATATCGAAGGTACCACCACCCAGGTCGTAAACCGCGATAGTACGGTTGCCGACTTCTTTATCCAGACCGTAAGCCAGTGCAGCCGCGGTTGGTTCGTTGATGATACGTTTTACTTCCAGACCTGCGATACGGCCAGCATCTTTGGTTGCCTGACGCTGAGCATCGTTGAAGTATGCAGGAACGGTGATAACAGCTTCAGTTACCGGCTCACCCAGGTAATCTTCCGCGGTTTTCTTCATTTTTTTCAGCACTTCAGCAGAGATCTGCGGTGGTGCAGTTTTGGTGCCTTTCACATCAAGCCATGCATCGCCGTTATCTGCCGCGATGATTTTGTAAGGCATGATAGAAACGTCACGCTGAACTTCTTCGTCCTGGAAGCGGCGGCCAATCAGGCGTTTAATCGCAAACAGGGTGTTTTGCGGGTTTGTCACTGCCTGACGTTTAGCCGGCTGACCAACCAGAGTTTCACCGTCCTGGGTATAAGCAATGATAGAAGGCGTGGTGCGATCGCCCTCGGCGTTCTCCAGCACACGTGCAGTAGTGCCATCCATAATCGCTACACAAGAGTTGGTAGTACCCAGGTCGATACCAATAATTTTACCCATCTAAACGTCTCCACTAAAAATTCAGTCAACATGTGGTTGTGTACCTGTAATAAGGGCAGAACGTGCTTTTTCAACTGCCCAGATTTGATTTTTTTCAGGTCCACACACTGCGGTTGACTACAAGATGGGGTCGCCACAGCATCCATCAAGGGGGAAGGATAAAAAAAATTTTAATTTCACCCTGATGAGATCATAGACGCCATCGATTGCGCCCATTATGATGCCGCGCCCCGTCAGGGAGTATTGACGCGGGATTCACCATTTCACCATATTAATGATGATTTTTTTGAGGACTTATGGGCAACACTAAGTTGGCTAATCCGGCTCCGCTGGGCCTGATGGGTTTTGGCATGACCACTATCCTGCTGAACCTGCACAATATCGGGATGTTCCCGATGGATGGCATCATCCTGGCGATGGGCATTTTTTACGGCGGCATCGCGCAAATTTTCGCGGGCCTGCTGGAATATAAGAAAGGTAATACCTTCGGCTTAACCGCCTTCACCTCTTACGGCTCTTTCTGGCTGACCCTGGTTGCCATTCTGCTGATGCCTAAAATGGGTCTGGCAGACGCGGCAAACGCCCATTTCCTGGGCGTTTATCTGGGTCTGTGGGGCGTCTTCACCCTGTTCATGTTCTTCGGCACCCTGAAAGGTAACCGCGCGCTGCAGTTCGTCTTCCTGAGCCTGACCGTACTGTTCGCCCTGCTGGCGATCGGTCACCTGGTGGATAACGAAGGCATCGTTCACGTTGCCGGCTGGATTGGCCTGGTATGTGGCGCGAGCGCAATCTACCTGGCAATGGGCGAAGTGCTGAACGAGCAGTTTGACCGCACCATTCTACCGATTGGTGAAAAACACTGATCCCTCTGTCGTGCCTGCCTCGCGGGCACGACATTCCCACCCTTTGCGAAGCCAGACCCCTAACACCAGCCCCATCAGCGAGAGCGCGAGAACGTACCAGGCTGGAGCCATCGGCGATATCCCCATCAGCATGGTGACGGCAATCGGTGTCAGACCACCAAAAATGGCATACGACACGTTGTAAGAGAAAGAGATACCGGTGAAACGAACCTCTGGCGGGAACGCACGCACCATCACATACGGCACCGCCCCCACAACACCGACGCACAGCCCGACTACCCCGTACAGCAGGAACAGTTGCTCCGGGTGGCTACCCGCCAGATGGTAGAACGCCCAGCTTGATGCAGCCAGTAGCAGACTGCCGACGATAAAGGTCCGGCTCGCGCCAAAACGATCAACAGCAAGGCCAGCCGCCAGACAACCAAAACAGAGCATAATCGTCGCAATACTGTTCGCCTGCAGGGTGACCGCTGGTGCGAAACCGTATTGCTTTTGCAGCCAGACCGGCGACATCAGGATCACGACGACAATACCCGCCGACAGCAGCCAGGTCAGCAGCATCGACACCACCACCGCACTTCTGTGACGGACCACCACCGCTTTCACCGGTAACTCCTGCGCCAGTGCCTTGCGCTGCTGCATCTCAAGGAAGATCGGCGTCTCCTGCAACCAGCGGCGCAGGTACATCGCCACCAGACCAAAGGCCCCGCCCAGCAGGAACGGAAGACGCCAGCCCCAGTCGTGCACAGCCTGTTGCGTCATATGGGTATTCACAAGAGTTGCAACAACCGAGCCCAACAGGATGCCGATGGTCAGGCCCGCCGTTAAGGTTCCACAGGCGATACCAATGCGGCGCACCGGAACATGCTCCGCGACAAACACCCACGCGCCAGGCACTTCACCGCCAATCGCGGCCCCCTGAAGAACGCGCATCAGCAACAGCAATAGCGGGGCAACAAGGCCCATCGAGGCATAAGTTGGCAGCAAACCAATCGCCAGCGTCGGCACAGCCATCAGCAAAATACTGAGGGTAAACATCTTCTTACGCCCGACCAGATCGCCAAAGTGCGCCATAACAATGCCACCCAACGGGCGAGCCAGATACCCGGCAGCAAAAATGCCGAAGGTTTGTACCTGCCGCAACCATTCCGGGATATCCGCCGGGAAGAAAAGCTCCCCCACGACGGCGGCAAAGAAAACAAAGATGATGAAGTCGTAGAACTCCAGCGCGCCACCCAGAGCAGCGAGCGTGAGGGTTTTGTAGTCCTGTCGATTCAGAGGTCGGGTGTTATGTGACATAGCGAACCATTATGCGTGTATTGTGGATTTATTTTTACAGCAATCGTAAAGAAAAAATTACTATACCGTAAAACCTTTAGCACGCATCGCTGCTTCAGCTAATGTCACATAATCATTATTTTCAGGATATTGTCTCGCGGCGTGCACTTTTAGGGCGAAAAGCTGCTACGACTTTCTCATCAGTTTCCACATACGGACCGTCCAGCAGCTGTATACAATACGGTACACTTGCGAAGATCCCGTGCACAATTACGCTGCCATCGTCGGCTTTAAGCCCTTCCAGCGTCTCTTTGATCGATTTCGGCTGGCCCGGCAGGTTCAGGATCAACGCCTGTTTGCGGATCACACCCACCTGGCGAGAGAGTATGGCGGTTGGAACAAAGTGTAGGCTGATCTGACGCATTTGCTCACCGAAACCCGGCATTTCACGGTCGGCGACTGCCAGCGTCGCATCTGGCGTGACATCGCGACGTGCAGGACCGGTTCCGCCCGTGGTCAACACCAGATGACAGCTCATCTCATCCACCAGCTCGCACAACGTCTGCTCAATGATCGGCTGTTCGTCAGGGATCAAGCGGGTCTGGATTTCAAAAGGGGTAGTCAGCGCGCTGCCCAGCCACTCTTCCAGAGCCGGGATGCCTTTATCCTGGTAAACACCGCTGGAGGCGCGGTCAGAAATCGACACTAAGCCGATGCGTAAGGTATTCATAGCCATTCCATTTAAAAAATACTGATTAAAGGGAATGATACACGCAGAGAGGAAATTCAGACAGGGTACGAAAGAAGTCGCGTGACCGGGAACCCGGTCACGCAGAAATGATTACAGCAGGTCGCCGATCATTTTTTCCAGTTTGCCCTGGTCAACAGCAAACTTACGGATACCGTCCGCCAGTTTGTCTACTGCCATTGGATCCTGGTTGTGCTGCCACAGGAACTCGGATTCAGTGATGCGTTCTGGGCGCGCTTTCACTTCACCGGTGTAAGACAGTTTACGCTCGATCGCGCCTTCGCTTTCTGCCAGCTCTTTCAGCAGTGCAGGGGCGATGGTCAGGCGGTCACAGCCAGCCAGCTCGATGATTTCACCAACGTTACGGAAGCTTGCGCCCATAACAACAGTCTCATAGCCGTGCTGTTTGTAGTATTCGTAGATTTCAGTAACGGAAACCACGCCTGGATCTTCAGCAGGTGCGTACTCTTTCTTATCGGTGTTGGCTTTGTACCAGTCCAGAATACGGCCTACGAACGGAGAAATCAGGTATACACCGGCTTCAGCACAAGCACGTGCCTGCGCGAAGGAGAACAGCAGAGTCAGGTTACAGTTGATACCGTCTTTTTCCAGCTGCTCAGCCGCGCGAATGCCCTGCCAGGTAGAAGCCAGTTTGATCAGGATACGGTCGTTGCTGATACCCGCATCGTTGTACATTTTGATCAGACGTTTTGCTTTGGCGATTGACGCTTCGGTGTCGTAGGAGAGGCGAGCATCCACTTCGGTAGAGATACGGCCAGGAACCAGTTTCAGGATTTCCAGACCGATGTTCACTGCCAGTTTGTCAGTGGCATCAACGATCTGCTGCGCGCGGTCATTGCTCTGCGCTTTCGCCCAGGTCACAGCGTCGTCAATCAGTTTGCGATACTCAGGGATCTGCGCAGCGTTCAGGATCAGAGAAGGGTTAGTTGTGGCATCCTGCGGCTGGTACAACTTCATTGCCGCGATATCTCCGGTGTCAGCTACGACAGTGGTGAACTGACGAAGGGAGGTCAATTTATCCGTCATGATAGTATTTCTCTTTTAACGTGCCCTGGATAATTCACGCTACCGACAGCATGCCTGCAGCGGAAAAATGACAGGTTTACTTGTTAGGGGGATGTAACCGGTCTGCCCAGATGATAACACGAGTGAGAGGTAGCGCAACCGCAGACAGTGCGCTTAGACAGAGTATGATAAACTCAGAATATTAACAGGCTGCTAAGTAACAGCATGCTCAATCAGTGGTAGCGCTTACATATTCATATTGGCATCAACAAGAGGGACGTTAATGCCTGATTTCCTTTTCTTTATCAACGAAATCCTCTGGGGTTCGATAATGATATATCTGCTATTAGGAGCAGGTATATGGTTCACACTGCGCAGTGGTTTTATCCAGTTTAGATATATACGCAAGTTTGGCAGAAGTCTGAAAAACAGCATTACACCGCAGCCAGGCGGACTCACCTCGTTTCAGGCGCTTTGTACCAGTCTCGCCGCACGTGTCGGTAGCGGTAACCTGGCGGGGGTGGCGCTGGCCATCAGCGCCGGTGGCCCTGGCGCCGTCTTCTGGATGTGGGTCACCGCGATCATTGGCATGGCCACCTCGTTTGCCGAATGCTCTCTCGCACAGCTGTACAAAGAGAAGGACAAACACGGTCAGTTTCGCGGCGGTCCGGCCTGGTATATGGCGCGTGGATTAGGGATGCGCTGGATGGGCGTTCTGTTCTCGCTTTTTTTACTGCTCGCTTATGGCCTTATTTTTAATACTGTTCAGGCTAATTCGGTCGCCAATGCCCTGCGCTATGCCTTCGCTTGTCCGGAATGGATCACAGGCATCGTTTTATCCCTCTTCGTTCTGTTCACCATTTCTGCTGGTCTCAAAGGTATTGCCCGTCTGATGCAGTGGATGGTTCCCATGATGGCGCTGCTCTGGGTTGGCGCGAGCCTGTTTGTCGCCGCACGGCATATCGACCAGGTTCCGGGAATCATTGCCACGATCTTCAAAAGCGCCTTTGGCTGGCGTGAGGTGGCATCTGGCGCGTTGGGTTACACCTTCAGCCAGGCGCTGATGGCAGGTTTTCAGCGTGGAATGTTTTCCAATGAAGCCGGTATGGGGTCAACCCCCAATGCAGCGGCAGCCGCCTCTTCATGGCCGCCTCACCCAGCCGCACAAGGCATTGTGCAGATGATTGGCGTCTTTACCGATACCATTATTATCTGTTCTGCCAGCGCGATGATCTTGCTGCTGGCAGGCCCCGTACCGCATTCGGCGGGAACCGCCGGGATACAGCTTCTCCAGCAGGCTCTGGTAAACCTTGCTGGCGGCTGGGGTGCCGGATTTGTCGCGCTCATACTGATATTGTTCGCCTTCAGCTCGATTGTGGTGAATTACCTCTACGCTGAAAATAACCTTATTTTCCTGAAACTCGACTCCCGCGCCGCAATCAGTGCGTTGCGTCTGGGGGTGATCCTGATGATCATAGCAGGCTCCCTGCTCAGCATGCCGCTGGTCTGGCAACTGGCTGACGTCATCATGGCACTGATGGCCATCACCAACCTCACGGCGATCCTGCTGCTCTCGCCCATTGTTAGTCTTATTGCCCGGGACTATCTTCGTCAGCGTAAGCTGGGGATTCCACCGGTATTTGATCCCACACGCTATCCCGAAGTTGAAGCGCAACTGGCTCCCGGCTCCTGGGATGATTTGCCCCGGCGATAACAGCTATCGATCAATTCAGGGCGATTTTTTGCTAAAGTCGCTCTAAATTTCCTGCAAGGACTGGATATGCTGATTCTTATTTCACCTGCAAAAACACTCGACTATCAGAGCCCACTCGCCACCGAGCGCTATACGCAACCTGAACTGCTGGACTATTCACAACAGCTGATCCGCGAAGCACGTAAACTCTCTGCGCCACAAATCGCCTCGCTGATGAGCATCAGCGATAAGCTCGCGGACCTTAACGCCACTCGCTTCCACGAGTGGCACCCGGATTTCACGCCAGCCAACGCTCGCCAGGCACTGCTGGCTTTTAAGGGTGATGTGTATACCGGCCTGCAGGCGGAAGAGTTCAGCGAAGCCGATTTCGATTTTGCCCAGCAGCACCTGCGCATGCTCTCAGGTCTGTACGGGGTACTGCGTCCGCTGGATTTGATGCAGCCGTATCGCCTGGAGATGGGTATCCGTCTGGAAAACGCCAAAGGCAAAGATCTCTACCATTTCTGGGGAGACATCATCACCGACAAGCTAAACGCAGCCCTACATGCCCAGGGCGATAACGTGGTGATTAATCTGGCCTCTGACGAATACTACAAGTCCGTGAAGCCGAAGAAACTGGATGCGGAAATCATCAAGCCAGTCTTCCTTGATGAGAAAAACGGTAAGTTCAAAGTGATCAGTTTCTACGCCAAAAAAGCGCGTGGTCTGATGAGCCGCTACATCATTCAGAACCGACTGACGAAGCCGGAGCAGTTGACCGGATTTAACAGCGAAGGGTATTTCTTTGACGAAGCGTCGTCAGGGAAAGGTGAACTGGTGTTTAAACGACACGAGCAGTAAAACAGAAAGCCGGGTGGTGGCTTTGCCTTACCCGGCCTTCGCTCAGCGCTGTTGTAGGCCCGGTAAGGCGTAACCGCCACCGGGCAACAAAATCACGCGCGGCTCATCATCAACTTACGCAGCGCGGCAAAATCCGCAGGTAGTTCATGAGACAGCAGCGGCAGGTCGGCACGTTCGGCCAGCTCTTTCGGCAGCGGCAGCGTTTCACCCAGAATCTCTTCCACGCTTTCTTTGAATTTTGCCGGATGCGCCGTCCCCAGGAACAGGCCATATTCACCCGGATTAAGCTGGTCACGCAATGCCCGGTAAGCAATTGCCGCGTGCGGCTCAGAGGTATACCCCACTGCTTTCAGCTCGCGCATTGTGGATTTGGTGGTTTCATCCGTCACCGCTGCGTAACCCAGATCGCCCAGACGCCAGATTTTGCGGCGGAACAGTTCTTCCACTCGCGGCCAGTTATTCGGCTGCGACACATCCATCGCGTTGGAGAGCGTTGCCTGCGTCGCGTTCGGCGCCCATTTGCCATCTTTCAGGAAACGCGGCACGGTGTCGTTAGCGTTGGTAGCAGCGATAAAGCGTTTCACCGGCAGACCCAGGGATTTTGCCAGCAGGCCAGCCGTCAGGTCACCAAAGTTACCGCTTGGGACAGAGACAACAAGCTGATTACGCGCTTCCTGCGGGAGCTGTGCAACCGCTTCGAAGTAGTAGCAAATCTGCGCCAGCAGACGGCTGATGTTGATGGAGTTCGCGGAGTTCAGACCCAGCGCCACTTTCAGTTCTTCATCATCGAAGGCCTGTTTGACCAGCGCCTGGCAGGCGTCGAAGTCACCGTCGATCGCCACGGTTTCAATGTTGCCGCCGAGGGTACAGAACAGTTTTTCCTGCAGCGGGCTGATTTTGCCTTTCGGGTAGAGGATCACCACACGAACGTTTTTCAGGCCGTAGAACGCATGCGCAACCGCCGCACCGGTATCACCGGAGGTAGCCGTCAGGATGGTTACCGGTTTGTCGCCGCTGATGTGAGTTAGCATCTGCGCCATAAAGCGGCCGCCGAAATCTTTGAACGCCAGGGTCGGACCATGGAACAGCTCCAGACAGCCAACGTCAGGCTCCACCTGCTGAACCGGAGCCGGGAAAGCGAACGCCGCCCGCACGCGCTCTTCCAGCAGTTCCTGCGGGATTTCATCGCCGATAAACGCAGACAGAATTTTGGTACTGCGGGTGACAAAATCCAGCTTCAGCAGTTCATCAATCTCGGTCAGCTGAAATTCCGGCAGGTCATGCGGGAAGAATAACCCCTGATTTTTGCCCAGTCCCTGAGTCACCGCCTGCGCGAAGCTGACCTGCTCGTTATGATCTTTAAGATTGTAGAGTTTCATTCGTTATCCCAGTACTCGTGCGCCAGCCGTGTCCAGACGGCAAATATGAACAAAGCCTTCCTGATTTTGCAGGTAGTGTTTAGAGAGCCAGTCCGCCACGCGTTGCGCAGTGTCTGGTTTATCGCATAAGGCGAACAGCGTCGGGCCAGAGCCGGAAATGCCGCATGCCTGCGCGCCAATATCCAAAGATGCCTGTCGCGCCTCGTTAAAACCAGGCAGCAGTTTTGTGCGGTATGGCTCGGCAATGACATCTTTCATCAATTTCGCCGCCAGCTGCGGCTGACGGGTGTAGCAGGCGTGAATAAAGCCTGCCAGATGACGTCCGTGGGCGATACAGTCCTGGCGACGATACTGCGCAGGCAGGATCGCACGCGCTTCAGCGGTGGACACCTTAATGCCCGGATAGGCCAGCACCCACAACCACTCATCAAACCCTGGCACCTGCTGGCTGATGATGCCATTCTCTTCAATCATCAGTTGCATGCCACCGAGGAAACAGGGCGCGACGTTGTCATAGTGAATACTGCCAGAGATCCGCCCTTCCAGCTCGCCCATTAACCCAAGCAAGCGGTTATTGTTCAGCGGTTTGCCACAGTGTTCATTCATGGCCACCAGTGCAGCAACCACAGAGCAGGCACTGGAGCCCAGCCCTGAGCCAATCGGCATACTTTTTTCCAGCGTCATGGTAACCGGCACATTTTTGCCAATCTCCTGACAGAAGCGCTCCCAGCACTGATAGACGATATTCTCGCGCGGGTCGGACGGCAGTTTGCTGGCAAAACGGCCCACGTTATTCAGGCTGAAGCTATTTGCCGCTTCAACCGTGACCGTATCGCCCAGCAGAGAACCATCAACCGGCGTTACCGCCGCACCCAGCACATCAAATCCGACGCTCATATTGGCGCTGGAAGCCGGGGCATAAACTTTGACCATGTTAAACTCCTAACTTCCATGACAGGGTACGCAGCAGATCGGCAAACACACCCGCCGCTGTAACATCGTTCCCTGCGCCATAACCGCGAAGCACCAGCGGCAATGGCTGATAATAGTGGCTGTAAAACGCAAGGGCGTTTTCGCCGTTTTTGACTTTGTACAGCGGATCGTTGCCATCCACTTCGGCAATCTTCACCCGGCACACACCATCTTCTTCAATATTGCCAACATAGCGCAATACCTTACCTTCATCACGGGCTTTCGCAACGCGCGCGGCAAACGCATCGTCAAGCTGCGGCAAATTAGCCATAAAGGCAGCGACATCACCGGTGCTATCAAACTCTGCGGGCAGGACCGGTTCAATCACGATATCGGACAGCTCAAGCTCACGACCTGTTTCACGCGCCAGGATCAGCAGCTTACGCGCCACATCCATCCCGGAGAGATCGTCACGCGGATCCGGCTCGGTATAGCCCAGTTCACGCGCAGCACGGGTCGCTTCGGAGAGGCTCATGCCTTCATCCAGTTTGCCGAAGATAAACGACAGCGATCCGGAGAGGATACCGGAGAAACGCTGCAGTTCATCACCCGCGTTCAGCAGGTTTTGCAGGTTCTCGATAACCGGCAGACCAGCCCCCACGTTGGTGTCATACAGGAATTTACGACGCGATTTACTCGCCGCCAGGCGCAACTGGTGGTAGTAGTTCATCGACGAGGTGTTGGCCTTTTTGTTCGGCGTCACCACGTGGAAGCCTTCACGCAGGAAGTCAGCGTACTGATCGGCAACCGCCTGGTTCGACGTACAGTCGACAATCACCGGGTTGAGCAGGTGGTACTCTTTCACCAGACGGATCAGGCGGCCCAGATTAAACGGCTCTTTCGCCTCGTTCATTTCCGCCTGCCAGTTTTCCAGATTCAGGCCATGCACGTTGGTCAGCAACGCTTTTGAGTTGGCGATCCCGCAGACGCGCAGATCAATATGTTTCTTCTTCAGCCACGCCTGCTGGCGCTTCACCTGCTCCAGCAGCGCGCCGCCAACGCCACCCACGCCAATCAGGAACAGTTCGATGACCTGATCGGTGTTGAACAGCATCTGGTGAACCACGCGAACGCCGGTGGTGGCGTCATCGTTGTCCACAACAACAGAGATTGAACGCTCTGACGAGCCCTGGGCAATCGCCACGATATTGATATTGGCGCGTGCCAGCGCAGCGAAGAACTTGGCGGAGATACCGCGTAGCGTGCGCATGCCATCGCCCACCACCGAGATGATCGCCAGACGCTCCTGAATGTACAGGGGCTCCAGCAGTTCTTCTTTCAGCTCAAGATAGAATTCCTCTTCCAGCGCACGACGAGCGCGCAGGCAGTCGGCCTGTGGCACGCAGAAGCTGATGCTGTATTCCGAAGAAGACTGGGTGATCAGCACCACGGAGATACCGTTGCGGGACATAGCAGCAAACACGCGCGCCGCCATACCGACCATCCCTTTCATTCCCGGACCAGAGACGCTGAACATCGCCATGTTGTTGAGGTTAGAGATGCCTTTCACAGGCAGGCCGTCTTCATCGTTACTCGCACCAATCAACGTACCGGGTGCCTGTGGGTTACCAGTGTTTTTAATCAGGCAAGGGATCTGGAACTGGGCAATCGGAGAGATGGTACGCGGGTGAAGGACTTTAGCGCCGAAGTAAGAAAGCTCCATCGCTTCCTGATACGACATCGACTTCAACAGCCTGGCGTCCGGTACCTGGCGTGGGTCGCAGGTATAAACACCGTCGACGTCAGTCCAGATCTCACAGCAGTCTGCGCGTAAACAGGCGGCCAGCACGGCGGCGGAGTAGTCGGAGCCGTTACGGCCCAGCACCACCAGCTCGCCCTTCTCGTTACCGGCGGTGAAGCCTGCCATCAGGATCATGTGGTCAGACGGAATTTTGCTTGCGGCGATGCGGCGGGTTGATTCGGCAATATCAACAGTGGATTCGAGGTAGTGGCCCACCGCCAGCAGTTTTTCAACCGGATCGATCACAGTCACGTGATGACCACGCGCTTCCAGCACGCCCGCCATGATGGCGATAGAGAGTTTTTCGCCACGGCAGATCAGCGCCGCGTTGATGCTGTCCGGGCACTGGCCGAGAAGACTGATGCCGTGCAGAACGTGTTTAATTTGCGCGAATTCTTGCTCAACAAAGGACTTCAGTTGAGCGTGCGGAAAGCCTGGCTGCGCCTCTGCCAGCCCCTGCAGTAAGTCAGCGAAGATACGCTCGGCGTCGCTGATGTTCGGGAGTGCATCCTGACCACCGATGGTTTTTTCAATCATCGCCACCAGATGGTTCGTGATTTTTGCCGGGGCAGAGAGCACGGTCGCAACCTGCCCCTGCCTGGCGTTGCTTTCCAGGATATCGGCAACGCGCAGAAAACGTTCTGCATTTGCCACTGATGTACCGCCGAACTTCAACACTCGCATGGTTCTACCTCGTTTCCTTTAGCCGAAAAAAAAGCCCGCACTGTTCAGGTGCGGGCTTTTTTTTGTTTTTCCTGTACGCGTCAGCCCGCATCGTTACCTGTGGTAATGATGATGGTTGTGGTAATGGTGGTGATGCTGATGCGTTTCATGGATGTTGTGTACTCTGTCATTATTATCTGTCTGTGCTGTATTCTTTTAGGGTTAAAGGATCGGGCACCTTAAGTCAATGGATTTTTAATTTGATCACATTTCGGGAGACTCTCACGTCCCGCTGCTTGCAGATTTATTTTCATCCGATTCCCCCGGGTGCAACCCACAAAGACAGACTTATTCGCCATAATAAAAACTTATGGCGGTATTTTACTCGGCCAATTTTTTTTCAATATCGTGCAGCAAACGATGCAACATTGCAGTGTCCCGTTGTTCAAGACGCCCAAGACGCTGCTGCAGCCAGTCAGCCATTTTTTGATCGTCAGCAACTCCCAGTTGAGATAACAATTGCTCAACGCGAGCACGCAGTGCGGCCAGCTGGTTTTCATTTGCCCCTTCAGCCTGAGGCTGAGGAATTTGCATTAGTGAGGCTAATTGATAGCAGTAGACCATGACCGCCTGGCCTAAATTCAGGGACGGGTAATCTGCCACCATCGGTGCCCCCGTCAGCACGTCGGCGAGTTCCAGTTCTTCGTTTGTTAACCCGGAATCTTCACGACCAAACACCAGCGCCGCTTTCTCCAGCCACTGGCTTTTCTCACTCAACATCGGCACCAGCTCCGCTGGCGTGGCGTAATAATGGAACTTCGCCCTGCTGCGTGCCGTGGTGGCAACGGTAAAGGAGATGTCATGCAACGCGGCGGCGAGCGTGTCGTAAGTGGTTATATTATCGAGAATATCGCCTGAACCATGCGCCACCCAACGAGCGGCAGGCTCCAGGTGTGCCGTACTGTCCACGATACGCAAATCGGTAAAACCCATGGTCTTCATGGCACGCGCGGCAGCGCCTATATTTTCAGCTCTTGCAGGGGCGACAAGTACAATCGACAGATGCATTTATGCTCTCTTTTTAATCAGTTAGCGGGTAAAAATGTGATGCACATCAACATATTACGCAGCGCGAATTTACAAAATTGCAACACAAATCACCGAAATAGCGTTTCATAACAAATTAAAAACGCTAAACTATTTTGTGTCTGAACAATCAGTTAGAATGTTAACAGAAGACTATTATCCTTATGTTTTATAATGATAATGGCGACATGAATACCCTATTCTGATTGGATTCACTTCGTTTATAAATCAATGTCCGCAACTAGTTGGTTTATTGAAAAATTGTGATAAAGGCTAGCATTCAGCTACGATGATTTCATCAAACTGTTAACGTGCTACAATTGAACTTGATATATGTCAACGAAGCGTAGTTTTATTGGGTGTCTGGTGTCACTTAGCCTGTTATGTTGCTGTTAAAATGGTTAGGATGACAGCCGTTTTTGACACTGTCGGGTCCAAAGGGAAAGTACCCAAGACCAAGCTAATGATGTTGTTGACGTTGATGGAAAGTGCATCAAGAACGCAATTACGTACTTTAGTCACGTTAGGCCGGTCATGTTAATTTGCGACATGTATCAGGCAGGTCAGGGACTTTTGTACTTCCTGTTTCGATTTAGTTGGCAATTTAGGTAGCAAACATGCAGACCCCGCACATTCTTATCGTTGAAGACGAGTTGGTAACACGCAACACGTTAAAGAGCATTTTCGAAGCAGAAGGCTACGATGTCTTTGAAGCGACCGATGGCGCAGAGATGCATCAGATCCTTTCTGAAAATGATATCAACCTGGTGATCATGGATATTAACCTTCCGGGCAAAAATGGTCTTCTTCTGGCGCGCGAGCTGCGTGAACAGGCGAACGTCGCGTTAATGTTCCTGACAGGCCGTGACAACGAAGTTGATAAAATTCTTGGCCTGGAAATCGGTGCGGATGACTACATCACCAAGCCGTTCAATCCTCGCGAGTTAACCATTCGTGCACGCAACCTGCTGTCTCGTACCATGAATCTGGGTACGGTCAGCGAAGAGCGTCGTAGCGTAGATAGCTACAAATTCAACGGCTGGGAACTTGATATCAATAGCCGTTCACTGATTAGCCCGAACGGTGAGCAGTATAAACTGCCACGCAGTGAATTCCGCGCCATGCTGCACTTCTGCGAAAACCCGGGCAAAATTCAGTCCCGTGCAGAATTGCTGAAGAAAATGACCGGCCGTGAGCTGAAACCGCACGACCGTACCGTAGACGTAACGATCCGTCGTATTCGTAAACATTTCGAATCTACGCCGGATACCCCGGAAATCATCGCCACGATCCACGGCGAAGGGTACCGTTTCTGCGGCGATCTGCAGGAGTAATCCCGCACGCAACACATAAAAAAACGGCGCTTTGCGCCGTTTTTTTTATTTCCAGATTCGCAGTGTATCGTTATCAGGCTCTGCGGGAGGTTCAGGACGCTTCGGCTGAGAAAGCGAGTACCAGTCAAAATGACGGGTCAGGAACATCACCGCAAACAGCGCCAGCGCGAGCACCGCTGACCCCAGCAATAATGCGCTATCCTCCGACCGCAGCAGGAACCACATCACCACATCCAGCCCCAGTAACGAGAGCACAAACATCCCGCTGCGCCTCCAGCTTTTCAGCACCGCCTGCAGGTACATCCCATTCATCGCAGCACCAACAAGGCTTGCAATAATCCAGGCTGGAGTAAACCCTGCGTGCTCAGACACCGCCAGCAACACCAGGTAGAACAAGACCAGCGACAGCCCAACCAGCAGATACTGCATTGGGTGAAGGCGTAATCCGGTTAAGGTTTCGAAAACAAAGAACGCCATAAACGTCAGCGCAATCAGCAGAATCGCGTACTTAATCGCGCGCTCAGTCAATTGGTACTGGTCGGCAGGTGTCGCGACCGTCACGCTAAAGGCCGGGAGTGCCTCCCACTCAGGGGATTCTTTATTGTTGAACCAACTTTCCATGTTATTTGCAAACCAGCTGCTCTGCCAGTTCGCCTGGAACCCAGACTCACCTATCTGATGCTTAACCGGCAGGTAGTCGCCCATGAAGCCCGGATGCGGCCAGTTACTGTTGAGCATCATTTCACTATTACGCCCCACCGGCACCACCGCAAAACTGCCGGTACCCGCCAGACTTAGCGACACCTCAAGTGCAAAGGTTTTTGCTTCCAGCGCTTTGTCGGTGAGCGGGATATGGATACCTGAAAGTGCCCCGTAGACGCCAGCCCCCGGTTCCACGCTTAATGTCTCACCATTGATTCTGGAGATACTTACCGTGCCAATACCCCGCGCATCGCCAACGCCCATCACGATAAACGGCTTTCCTGCCGTTATCGTTTCGCCCTTCAGTTGCTGCATTGCCTCGGTATTAAACTGCGCTTTTAACTTCAGATCGGTATTCCAGATTTGCCCGTCATAGATCCCAATGCTTCTGGACTCAACGTGCTGATTCCCGGTGACCACCAGGGATTCCGGTAGAATAAAATGCATATAGCTTTTCTTGTATTCGACCTTCTTCTCATCCTCTATCTTGTAAAAAATCTCCGTCATCGGAATGGCGATCAGCGGGCCGACCAGTTTTTGCGGCCCGCTGGTACTCTGGCGCAGCGTATTTTCGACATCGTTACGGTAGTTTTCACGCTCTGAAATCAGGTTACTGACCATAAACAGCGGGACTAACAGCAGCAGAATGCACCCCAGCAGAGTGCTTACTTTCCAGAACAGGGGGGATTTCATCATTACGTCTCCTTTGTGATGAGGAGAGCGTAACCGGGCTATGTGGGGCCAGTTTGAAGTTATGTGAAGGGACAGTGAAGTATCAGCGTGGCCATCACACCACCTTCATCACGATTTCGCAATGTGATCTCCCCCTGATGTAGACGCGCCACTTCCTGAACAAAGGCCAGCCCAAGGCCGCTGCTTTTCAAACCGTTGTCACGAGGAAGAGAGTAAAAACGTTCGAAAATTCGCGTCAGGGCATAATCCGGGATCCCGCTGCCGCTGTCGGTGACGGTAAAGTGTATCAGTTGCTCCCCTTCATAGGCTGCAAGCTGAACATCCCCGCCCTCCGGAGTGAAGTCGATGGCGTTATCCAGTAAATTACCCAATGCCTGTTCAAGCAGCTCCGCATCACCTTCCACACGCAACGCGGTGCTTTTACAGGTCAGGGTGATATTTTTAGCGGTCAGTTGCGTCGAGCGAGCGTCAGCCAGCCGCGTAAACAGCGTATCGACATCGACGCTTGCGGGAACAATCTCCACTCTATTTTCAAGCCGGGCCTGGGCAAGCAACTTTTCTACTAACGATTGCATACGCGCGTTTTGCACCAGGATGTTGTCGATAAACCGCCTTGCGACCTGCGGTGAGGGCTGCTCAGCGAGAATTTCCGCCGCGCCCCGGATCGCGGCCAGCGGACTTTTCAGCTCGTGGGTGAGCGAGTGGACATAATGTTCGATGTAATTTTTCCCTTCCAGGCGAATACGCATATTCTCCAGCGCCTGCGCCAGCTTGCGCAGTTCACTGCTACCAGGATTCGGCAATGGCAGAGGTGAATCGGTGGTAACTGCGTCAGCGTAGCGCGACAACGTACCAATAGAACGATTGATCCACCACGCCACAACAAGACCAATCAGCAAAGCAATACCAAGCAATGCACCACCCGCCCACAGGATCCGTCGCTCACTGCGATGGATAACCGGTGCCATCGCACTGTTGGGTTTCCCGACCGACAGCACGCCAATAATCTTACCGTTGTCCACAACCGGAGCCGCAACATACATCACCGTGCTCTCTGGATCGTCAGGATTGCTCTGGGTGCTCCGCGCGCCGTATTCGCCACGCAGGGTCAGCCAGACATCGTTCCAGCGGGAGTAATCTTTCCCCACAGCCAGACCCGCGGAATCAAACACCACTCTGCCCTGCGCATCGGTCATATAGACGTGATATTCGTTGCGCACTTTATGAATGCCGCCGATATTGGCGCGGAAAGGTCGCTGATGAAGTTGTGAAAAGGCCTGCGCCAGTTTGCCCTGCTGCGCATTGCCCGAGAGGAGATCCTCGCGCCCGACTTCGGCGAGCAAGGTTGCGGTATCGATCAATGTACCTTCGGTTGCCCTGCGCACACCGGGTTTCACTTCCTGAACAAAGATCGACAGCACAAACCACGCGGCGATACCCACGATCAGGAAATACCCCAGCAGCAACCGCATCCCAATGCGCATTAATAAAGCCCCAGGCTGTAGCCCATACCACGATGGGTGCTGATGGGTGAAAGCTCCTCGTTCACCGCCCGCAGCTTGGCGCGCAGGGTTTTGATGTGGGTGTCCACGGTACGATCAAAACTGTCCCCGTCTTCGCCCCACACCTTGTCCATTAACTGCTGGCGGGAGTACACACGTCCGGGAGCCTGTAACAATGTTTTAAGTAACAAAAACTCGTAGCGCGTGAGGGGTAACACTTCACCGTACCAGCTGATTCGTGCCGCAGGTTCGTTCAGTTCAAACTGGCCGATACGCACAACATCCGAAGGTGCGGCTGATTTTTGCATCCGCCGTAAAATTGTCCGTACCCGGGCACACACTTCGCGCGGTGAGAAAGGTTTAGCGACGTAGTCGTCAGCCCCCATCTCCAGACCGAGCAGCTTATCCACCTCGTCGCTGCGCGCCGTCAGAAACAGCACTGGCAACGACGGATGCAGCGCCAGCAGTTGACGGCACAGCTCAAAGCCGCTGATATCCGGCAACCCGACATCAAGAATTGCCAGCGCGGGCACCTGCCGCCGCGCCTCTTCCAGCACAGGCAGACCGCGTTCAAACGCCTTCACCGCGAATCCTTCCTGCTGGAGCATGTAGATAAGTGTGTCAGCGATGCTGATTTCGTCTTCAACCAGCCAGACCACAGGTAGTTGCATGGTTCGTCCCTGAACTAACGCCACGGCATGATTGGCACCGCGCTAATCGCATTTTTCGGTGAACCTTCCACCACTTTGTCGGAATAGGCCAGGTAAGCCAGGGTGTTGCGCTTCGCATCGTAGAAACGCACTACCTGTAACTTTTTAAACACCAGCGAGGTCCGTTTCTGGAACACCACGTCGCCCTGCGCTTTGCCGTTCTTAATTTTATCGCTTAACTCAACCGGGCCCACCTGCTGGCACGAAATAGCCGCATCGGAGGTATCTTCCGCCAGCCCCAGGCCACCTTTGATACCGCCGGTTTTCGCCCGGCTGACATAGCAGGTGACGTTCTTCACGTCCGGATCGTCAAACGCCTCGACCACAATTTTGTGGTCCGGGCCAAACATTTTGAACACGGTATCGACGGAACCAATCTGTTCTGCCTGCGCCACGCGCCCGACCATCAGCATCAACGCGGTGAAGATCAAAGTCTTGTATTTCATATTGTTACCATTCTTTAAAATTACACTGGGCGATTATTCAACACTTTAGACAAAAATGTAGCAAGATCACAGGATTAGAATATATTTGCCCACAATGTGCTCCAAAAAGCATGAATGCGCAAAAAAAACACTGAATGCTAAAACATCAAAAAATGCTATTATCCGCTAACCTGTTATCAGGCACCTGCTGTTTTAAGGATGAGGATAGTATATGGATCAGGCTGGAATTATTCGCGACCTGCTCACCTGGCTGGAAGGTCATCTCGACCAGCCTTTGTCACTGGATAATGTGGCGGCTAAAGCAGGCTATTCCAAGTGGCATCTGCAAAGGATGTTCAAGGATGTCACCGGTCATGCTATCGGGGCCTATATTCGCGCGCGTCGTCTGTCTAAGTCTGCTGTGGCATTGCGCCTGACGGCACGGCCGATTCTGGATATTGCCCTGCAATATCGTTTCGATTCGCAGCAAACCTTCACCCGTGCCTTTAAAAAACAGTTCTCGTTAACGCCAGCACTTTATCGTCGCTCGCCTGACTGGAGCTCGTTTGGTATGCGTCCGCCGCTGCGTCTGGGCGAGTTCTCAATGCCAAAATACGAAATTGTCACGTTGCCTGAAACCCATCTGATCGGCACGACGCAGAGCTACTCCTGTTCTCTGGAGCAGATTTCTGAGTTCCGTCATCAGATGCGTGTCCAGTTCTGGCGCGATTTCCTGAGCCACGCCCCGGCGATCCCGCCGATTCTGTATGGCCTCAACGAAACGCATCCAAGTCAGGAAAAAGACGACGAGCAGGAGGTGTTCTACACCACCGCGCTGACCCCAGAGATGGCCAATGGCTACATTCAGGGTTCGAAGCCTGTCGTGCTCGAAGGCGGCGAATACGTGATGTTCGCCTATGAAGGGCTGGGAACGGGCGTTCAGGAGTTTATCCTGACCGTTTACGGAACCTGCATGCCAATGCTGAATTTGAATCGCCGTAAAGGTCAGGATATTGAGCGCTACTACCCGGCGCAGGATGCTAAACCGGAAGAAGGCCCAATCAATCTGCGTATGGAATTCTTAATTCCGATTCGTCGTTAACGCTGCAGTTCATCAAGTGCAGGGGCATCGAGATGCGAAATGTCCCCTGCCATTTCCACCACCCAGCCAGACGCCAGCCATGCGCTTTCCTGGTAATCAATCCGGGAAATGGAGCAGTTGCGCAGACGCAAACGGCGTTCAGCGTAAGCCGGTAACCCCAGAATGGTGCTCACCAGACAACCCAACGCAATCCCGTGACTCACCAGCAGCGGACGGCTTCCCGCCGGAAGCTTCAGGCATTCCGCGAGTGCGGCATGCATACGTACGCTCAGCTCTTGCATGGATTCGCCTTCAGGAATACGGCCATCTTCGGTACCGTTAACCAGCGTACGACGCCAGCCCTCCTCCTTTTCCGTCAGCGTATCAATATGGCGTTTTTCCAGCACACCCATATCCAGCTCGCGCAGGCGCGGCTCAAGCATGACGTCACAGCCGCAGGCGTCCGCGATGATGCGTGCCGTCTGCTGTGTGCGACCGAGATCGCTGGTGATAACGTGGGTGATGCCCAGCGTTCGGGCGCGTTCCGCTACCTGCCACGCTTGCTGCACACCCTTTTCAGTGAGAGGACTGTCTGACTGGCCTTGAATACGTCGCTCGGCGTTCCACTGCGTTTCACCGTGGCGAACAAGGTATACCTGTAACATGCTTTTTTTCCGTTATACTGCGATGAGTTTTTTTTCGAATCGAGCTTAATTATGCACCATGTTGTCTCTGCTACCACTAATCCTGCCAAAATTCAGGCAATTCTAAGGGCATTTGAAGAGATCTTCGGCGAAGGATCCTGCCATATTGATGCTATCGGCGTCGAGAGTGGTGTTCCTGAACAGCCGTTTGGCAGCGAGGAAACGCGGGCTGGCGCACGAAATCGCGTCGCAAATGCCAAAGTTGCGGCACCTGAGGCTGACTTCTGGGTGGCGATCGAAGCGGGTATCGACGAAGGCGCAACCTTTAGCTGGGTGGTGATTGAAAGCCGCGAACAGCGTGGTGAAGCGCGCTCGGCTACCCTCCCTCTGCCAGAGATCATTCTGGAAAAAGTCCGCGCGGGTGAAGCGCTGGGGCCGGTGATGTCACAGTACACCGGCATTGATGAGATTGGCCGTAAAGAAGGGGCTATTGGCGTCTTTACTGCAGGCGCACTGACGCGTTCAGGCGTTTACCACCAGGCGGTGATCCTGGCCTTAAGCCCGTTCCATAACGCGATTTATCGCTGATCGCCCAGCAGCACAGACTCCAGCCACTGACGCAGCTCAACCGGTGCCGATTTCAGGCTGTTCGATCCGCGGGTAATCGTTGCGATACCCGCGCCGAGCTCATTTTTGAGTTCACGCTGGCTCATTTCGCCGCGCAGCAGCTCTTCAATAATCCGCACGCGCGTGCCCAGCGCTTCACGCTCATCTGGCGTGAGCATCAGCTGCATAAGGGGCAAATGCAAATCCTGATCGTAAGACTGGCGTAGCAACTCCACAAAACGAAGCCACTCCTGATGACGTTGTTCGGCCATTGCCGATGAATACGGGGAATGCTGGGTCATGTTATGCTGCCTCTTGTACTCTTTAGCGAGTACAGCATAACACAACCCGCGCCGATCAGTAACGTCTCTGCCACTCAGCATCGCTCATCAGGGTATCTTTCTGCCCCATGAAGTAGCGATAGTAGGCATCATACGCCAGCACGTTCTTCACATAGCCACGCGTTTCCGAGAACGGAATACTCTCCACAAATGCTACGGCGTCGATGCGACCAGCGCTGTTGCCAAGCCAGGTACGCACGCGACCAGGGCCCGCGTTATACGCCGCAGACGAGAAGATACGGTTGTTACCGAACTGCTGATAAACATACTGCAGGTAGCTGGTACCAATATTAATGTTGGTATCCGGGTCCAGAAGCTGTGACGGGCTGCTGTACCCCGGGATATTAAACATTTTCACCGTGTGCGTTGCCGTGCCCGGCATAATTTGCATCAGACCGCTGGCACCCACCGGGGAACGCACTTTCGGGTTCCAGGCACTCTCCTGACGGGCAATCGCCATCGCATAGCTTTGCGGGATATCCTTACCGCTGGTATAGCGATCGAACAGATCTTTGTAAGCCAGCGGGAAACGCTCTTCGAGATGATCCCACAGCTTACCGGCGATCGTGGCCTGCACGCTCAGATCCCACCAGTGATTATCAAACGCATAGCGGGCAAGCTGAGCTTTCTCGTCAGTAGTACGGCTGGTGACCAGATTCGCCCACTCGCTGCGCGCGGTGTTATCCATATTCCAGTACATTAACTCGCGAACGCGCGCCATTTCAGGCCCCTGCGTCAATGCAGGGTTCGCATTGGCTGGCGCTTTATCAATGCGGAAGGTGTACTCTTCCCCCAGGCGTTGCGCGGCCACCATCGGGTAGAACCCGCGCTGCTGCATCAGCGTATGGAGGATCTCTTTCGCTTCATCATCACGTCCCCGCTCCATCAGCAGGTCGGCCTGCCAGTAGCGCCACTCGTCTTTTTCTTTCGCTTCCATCGGCAGGCGCGCAAGCCAGGTATTGAGCCCACGACGATCGCCTGAGCCCAGCGCCATTCGCACGCGACGTTCCACCAGCGACATGGAGTTCGAACGCATAATGGCATCGTCTCGCCAGCGCGCCTGTTCGTCAGTCACATCCGTGCCCATCAGTCGCCACGCCACAATATCGCGCAGCTCCTGGGTTTGCTCTTCGTTGAGTTGCTGCGCCTGCACCAGTTGCGGGATCATCAGCCGCGCGTTTTCTACATCATCACGCGCCACGCTGGCAAAGGCTACCGCTGCCATCTGGCGGGTAAAATCGGTCGCGCCAGTGCTGCGGGCAAAGGTCAGCACCGAGTTGGGATCGTTGGCCAGCCCAATCACCGCAGTGGAAATGGTTTGATAATCCGATGGCATCTGCCCAGCCAGTGCGGTGACCAGACGCGTGTTTCCGGCTTTCATCGCCAGGCGAATACGCTCCAGATACGCCAGTGGATCTTGCTTGCCAGAGGCGCGCCAGGCTCCAAAGAGAGAGTCGCAGGCATTGGGCTGATTTTTACCGGTTAACCACAGGTCTTTGGCGCCGTTCCACGCCTCTTCCTGCTGCCCCGTGGCCCATTTAGCGTAGTAATAGTTACACTGCGCTTCCGTGGTGTTCGGTTTTTCAGGGCTGAAAGCCAATAGCCCGCGCCAGTCTTCACGACGAGCCAGCTCATTCACAAAACGAGATTGTAGTGTTCGCGCAGGGGGCAGGGTTGGGTTAGCCTGAATGAAATTATTCACCGCGACGGTCGGTTGATTCATGAGATCGTCAGTTAGCTGGCGATACTCCAGATACGGATACAGAGGGTAATCCTTCAGTGTCGGCATCAGCGCCTGCACGGTATCCATCTGCTTGTTGTCCCACGCCTGTTTAATCTGGGCGTAGCGATTACGTTGTTCATCCAGTGAATCGGCATGCACTGCCTGGCTTACCGCCATTACGCATACGCTGGCAGCGAGCAGACGCCAGACCACCTGTTTGGCTTTTTCCACAAGCTCTTCCTCTTTGTTTTTCGTCAATTGCAGCGTCTTGCCACGTCAAAGTCTAATCAACTTATGCTAACCAGGCATCCTGCAACGCGCCACGTCATGGACACTTTTTTACCTTTCTTGCGCGTTTTAACACTCCCGACGTTCCTGGCTGGGATTAGGTCGTGAAAAAGGCTACACTTCGAGGCTGAAATTCCTTCTCATTACGATAAAAGAGGCGAAGTCCAACGTGGCTCAATTCGTTTATACCATGCATCGTGTCGGCAAAGTTGTCCCGCCGAAACGTCATATTCTTAAAAATATCTCGCTGAGCTTCTTCCCGGGCGCAAAAATCGGTGTTCTGGGTCTCAACGGTGCCGGTAAGTCCACCCTGCTGCGCATCATGGCCGGCATCGATACAGACATCGAAGGTGAAGCCCGTCCGCAGCCTGGCATCAAGATTGGTTACCTGCCGCAGGAACCTCAGCTGAACCCGGAACACACCGTCCGCGAATCCGTTGAAGAAGCGGTGTCCGAAGTGGTTAACGCCCTGAAAGGTCTGGATGAAGTGTATGCCAAATACGCTGAACCGGATGCTGACTTCGATAAACTGGCTGCTCAGCAAGGTAAATTTGAAGAAATTATCCAGGCACACGATGGTCACAACCTGAACGTGCAGCTGGAGCGCGCCGCTGACGCCCTGCGTCTGCCTGACTGGGATGCAAAAATCGCAAACCTGTCCGGTGGTGAACGCCGCCGTGTAGCGCTGTGCCGCCTGCTGCTGGAAAAACCAGACATGCTGCTGCTCGACGAACCAACCAACCACCTGGATGCAGAATCCGTGGCGTGGCTGGAGCGTTTCCTGCACGACTTCGAAGGCACCGTTGTGGCGATTACCCACGACCGTTACTTCCTCGACAACGTTGCAGGCTGGATCCTGGAGCTGGACCGTGGTGAAGGTATTCCATGGGAAGGTAACTACTCCTCCTGGCTGGAGCAGAAAGATCAGCGTCTGGCGCAGGAAGCCTCTCAGGAAGCGGCGCGTCGCAAGTCTATTGAGAAAGAGCTGGAGTGGGTTCGTCAGGGCGCGAAAGGCCGTCAGTCTAAGGGCAAAGCCCGTCTGGCACGCTTCGAAGAGCTGAACAATACCGAATACCAGAAACGTAACGAAACCAACGAACTGTTTATTCCACCTGGAGCACGTCTGGGGGATAAAGTGGTTGAAGTCAGCAACCTGCGTAAGTCTTACGGCGACCGCCTGCTGATCGACGATCTGAGCTTCTCCGTACCGAAAGGCGCAATTGTCGGCATCATCGGTCCGAACGGCGCGGGTAAATCCACCCTGTTCCGCATGATGTCCGGTCAGGAACAGCCTGACAGCGGCTCTATCACCCTGGGTGAAACCGTGAAGCTGGCGTCCGTTGACCAGTTCCGTGACGCGATGGATAACAGCAAAACCGTGTGGGAAGAAGTGTCTGGCGGTCTGGATATCATGCGTATCGGCAACACCGAGATGCCAAGCCGCGCCTATGTTGGCCGCTTTAACTTCAAAGGCACTGATCAGGGCAAACGCGTAGGCGAGCTGTCCGGTGGTGAGCGCGGTCGTCTGCACCTGGCGAAACTGCTGCAGGTGGGCGGTAACGTTCTGCTGCTCGATGAACCAACCAACGACCTGGACATCGAAACTCTGCGCGCGCTGGAAAACGCCCTGCTGGAGTTCCCGGGCTGCGCGATGGTGATCTCGCACGACCGTTGGTTCCTGGACCGTATCGCGACCCACATCCTGGACTACCAGGACGAAGGGAAGGTGGAGTTCTTCGAAGGTAACTTCACCGAATACGAAGAGTACAAGAAACGCACGCTGGGCGCAGACGCGCTGGAGCCGAAGCGTATTAAGTACAAGCGTATTGCTAAGTAAGTGTCTAAAAAGCCGGGTGGCGCTCACGCTTACCCGGCTTGTTTATTTGCCCACGTAATACCGCTTCACTTCATCGAACTGCATCGCAAACTCGACATAGCTCATCAGCGCAGGTGAGTTCAGCTTCCGGCTTGGATAGGCCAGCCACAGGTCATTCCCCTCGACATTCCACTCTGGCAGCACCTTTACCAACGCCCCCTTCTCCACCTTATCTTCCAGCAGAAATGCGGGTAAGAGCGTAATCCCGGCACCGGCAATCGCGCACTCACGTGCGTATACCAGGTTATCCGTCATATGGGCGTTATCCGGTAGATAGCGATAATCCTCACTCTCGCTGCGTAGCAACCACTCAGACCAGGCTTTGTGCGTAATGCAGCGGTGCTCCACCAGTTGGCGGGGATGCGTCAGCGGCTCCCGACGTGCAAGATATTCGGGCGAGGCCAGCATATAGCGCGGGCAGTGCCCGATCATCCGGCCTATCAGGGAGGAGTCCTGCGGCTTGCCAGTACGCAACGCCACGTCAAAGCCAGACTCGACCAGATCAAGCACATCGTCTGAGATAGAAACATCGAGTGAAACGTCAGGATAACGAAGCTGGAACTCGGCGTTCATATGCGCCAGCAGCGTTGCGCCAATCCCTGCCGGACAGGTGATCCTTAGCCGTCCACTCGGATTTTCGCGCAGCCGTTGAATGGCGTACTCAGCCCGCTCACTGGCCGCCAGCATCTCCCGGCAGTGCACAAGATAGTGCTCCCCTGCATACGTCAGGTTTAACCTGCGCGTGGTACGGTTGAGCAAGCGGATCCCCACCTGCTGCTCAAGCTGGCTGATACGCTGACTGACGCTGGATTTCGGCAGCTCAGCCTTCTGCGCCGCAGCGGTAAAGCTTCCCATCTCTGCCACCAGCGCAAACAGCGCCATATCCTGCAGCTGTTTAAACATGATTGTTCACCCTGTACGAACACTTCGTTCTTGATTGTCCATCTTATCATGCAGCTGGCCACTTAATAGACTAGCCTCAACAAAACGCATTCCATTGAGGAGCACACCATGTCCGTTAAAGCCATTGCAGTTAACCCGTCTAACCCTTCTGCCTTTATTGAGATCACCCAACCAATGCCACAACCTGGTGAGCATGATCTGTTGGTCGAGGTGAAGGCCGTTTCCATCAACCCGGTCGATACCAAAGTGCATGCCAGTATTGCCAGAAACGGCCTGCAGGAACCGCGTATTCTCGGCTGGGATGCCAGCGGTATCGTTAAAGCCGTTGGCGCTGGCGTTAGCGGATTTAAACCGGGCGATGCGGTGTGGTACGCAGGGGATATCACCCGTCCGGGCAGCAACACTACCCACCAGTTGATTGATGCGCGTATCGTCGGGCACAAACCGGTAAGCCTCAATTGGGCCGCCGCAGCCGCATTGCCACTGACCGCCCTGACAGCCTGGGAAGGATTATTCGAGCGACTGAACATTCAGAATGCCGACGCGGATAAAACGCTGTTGATCATCGGCGGTGCGGGTGGCGTAGGATCGCTGGCGATCCCGTTTGCGAAGCACAACAGCAAGGTGAAGATCATCGCGACGGCATCAAGAGAGGATTCCGCCCAGTGGTGCCGCGATCGTGGTGCTGATGTGGTGGTGAACTACCGCGATCTGAAAGGTGAACTGGCAAAACAGGGGATCACCTTTGTGGATTACATTTTCATTCTCAACGACACCGATGGCCACTGGGATGCGGTCAGTGAGCTGATTGCACCGCAGGGGCATATCTGCTCCATCGTTGAGAATGCGCATCCGCTGAACCAGGATAAGCTGAAATCAAAATCTGCCGCCCTGCACTGGGAATTTATGTACACCCGCAGCATGTACCAGACTGCCGACATGGCACGTCAGGGAGAGATCCTCAATGAAGTGGCGAAACTGGTGGATAACGGCGTGGTAGAGAGTTCGCTGAGTGAAACATTGCACGGGCTGAGCGTGGAAAGCATTACCGAGGCGCACCGTAAAGTGCTGGACGGGCATATGCGCGGAAAAGTGGTGGTTGAGTTCTGAGTGGTCTGATTCCCTAACCCCGGCCCTCTCCCAACGGGAGAGGGAGGTTAAAGCTTACCTCTGCTCTCCCATCATCTCCTTCACCAGCTCGACGCAGCGCAGGAAACGGGAGTCGTAATCTGACTCTTCAACATGCACAAACTCAACGTTGTTCTCATTGAGCATATCCACCAGCATGCTCTGGAATTCCCGCCTGTCCACGGAACTGCCGAGGCTGCGCATCCCGTCGGCCACCCACGGGGTGTTGTTTTCCAGCAGGATCACCAGGTCAAAGCGGTATTCATCAATCAGCGCCTGCACGAACGGGTGCTCACGCCCTTCATACTTTTTACAAAACGCCTGAGTGGTGACGAAGTCAGTATCAATGAATGCCACTTTATTAGCGTATTTCACCGCGAAATCAATGTACTGGGCATGACCGAGCGCAATTTTGTCGTAGTCGGAATACTGCAGCGCCATTTCGTCACCGCCGAGGTGCGAGAAGACGTAATCGCGGCCATACTCCCACGCGCTGGTGGTATTGAAGATATTTGCCAGTTTGTTAACCAGTGTCGATTTCCCGCTCGACTCACCGCCCAGAATAGCGACTGTGCGCACAAAGAACGGTTTCACTTCAGTTGGGATGTAATCCCAGTAGCGGAACGGGTTTTCGCGGATTTGCGCCCCGCTGATGTTCATAAATGTCCGTTTCGGATCAATCAGCACCGTTTCAATACCCAGATGCTCGCGGAACTGCGGTGCGTCTGACTCTTCAGAGGTGTAGATCCAGTTCGGGGTAATGCCTTTCTCTTCCATGAACGCTTTAACGCCATTACTCCACACGTCCCAGCCATGCGGATACGGCTCCATGCCCTCTTCGTTAAAAGCATGGATGCGGATGTTTTTCTGATATTTGAAGGTCTGAAGTAGCCAGCGCAGGCGGTCCGGCACGGTCGGCTGCTGCGACATCGCACTGTCTTCAAACAGTTGGCGATCGCGGGTTTCGTCGTACCCCATGATGATGTGCAGCTCATCCACCTGGCTACAGGCGCGCTGAATCAGATAGATGTGCCCGGTATGCAGCGGGTAAAATTTGCCGAATACCACGCCGATATTCTTTTGCATACGCGGGAATTCAAGCCCCAGAAAGCGATGTAACGCCTCCAGCTTTTGCGCGCTGGGACTTTTGATTTTGGCGTTCAGCAGTTGGCTAAGGTAGCCTTTGGTCATTCCGCTGGCGTCCGCCACCTGCTGTAACGTGCAGCCCTTCTGGCGGATTGCGGTCTTAATGTAGTCAAATGATGACATCAATTACGGTGCCTCCTGCAAAATCGAATACGTAATTATAAGTCGTCAAAGACATTTAACGCATCTGCGAGTTTCTTAACGCCAAAAACCTGCATCCCTTCCGGGATTTTTTTCGGCACGTTAGCGGCGGGTACAATCGCCCGGCGGAAGCCGTGTTTTGCCGCCTCGGAGATACGTTCCTGGCCGCTTGGCACCGGACGGATCTCTCCAGCCAGACCGACCTCACCAAATACCACCAGATCCTGCGGCAGCGGTCTGTCACGCAGGCTGGAGACCATCGCCAGCAGCAGCGCCAGATCTGCACTGGTCTCAGTGACTTTAACGCCGCCGACCACGTTAACGAAGACGTCCTGATCCGCCATCTGCAACCCACCGTGACGGTGCAGGACGGCCAGCAGGATCGCCAGGCGGTTCTGTTCCAGACCGACCGCCACGCGCCGCGGGTTGCCCATCATCGACACGTCCACCAAAGCCTGAATTTCAACGAGCAGCGGACGCGTCCCTTCCCACAGCACCATCACCGAGCTGCCGGAGGTGATTTCATCTCCGCGACTCAGGAAGATGGCCGACGGGTTGCTGACTTCGCGTAGCCCCTGCTCGGTCATGGCAAATACGCCCAGTTCGTTCACCGCCCCAAAACGGTTTTTATGGCTGCGCAGGGTACGGAAACGGGAATCTGCGTCGCCGTCGAGCATCACGGAGCAGTCGATACAGTGTTCGAGCACTTTTGGCCCCGCCAGTGAGCCGTCTTTGGTGACGTGGCCGACCATCACAATCGCTACGCCGCGCGTTTTAGCAAAGCGCGTCAGATAGGCAGCAGTTTCGCGCACCTGAGCCACGCTACCAGGCGAGGACTGAATATCCGCCATGTGCATCACCTGGATGGAGTCGATCACCATCAGCTTCGGCTGCTCTTCTTCGGCAATCATGCAGATCTGCTCGATGCTGGTTTCCGACAGCATGTTCAGGTTGCCGGTCGGCAGGCCCAGACGGTGCGCGCGCATCGCTACCTGCTGCAGGGACTCTTCACCCGTGACGTACAGGGTTTTCATCTGCTCGGCGAGCTTACAGAGTGTTTGCAGCAGTAGGGTCGATTTACCCGCGCCAGGGTTGCCGCCAATCAGAATGGCACTGCCCGGTACCACGCCGCCGCCGAGTACACGGTCAAACTCTTTGAAGCCAGTAGAAAAGCGCGGCAACTCTTCAAGGCTGATATCCGAAAGTTTTTGTACTTTCGCCACGCCAGCATTACCCGCATAGCCGCTCAGGCGTTCATTGCGGGCCACGCTCGGCGAAGCCGCCACACCACGCACTTCGGTGATGGTGTTCCAGGCATGACAGGCGCTGCATTGCCCCTGCCAGCGCGGATAATCCGCACCACATTCATTACAGACAAATGCGCGTTTTGGAGCTTTCGCCACGGTTTACCTCGTTATTTCTGATTAAGGCTGCCAGAGAGAATGCAGAACACCCCCATCAGGTCAGCATGACGGATAGTCACTTCCGTCTTTTCGTTCACTTTCGGCTTAGCATGATAGGCAATGCCAAGCCCGGCAGCTTTGATCATCGGCAGGTCGTTCGCGCCATCGCCGATGGCGACAGTCTGGACGTGCGGAATTTCATATTTTTCCGCCAGACGGGTCAGGGTGTTAGCTTTGTACTGAGCATCCACGATATCGCCGATCACCTGGCCGGTCAGCTTGCCGTCCATGATCTCCAGCTCGTTGGCCACCACAGTGGTCAGATGCAGTTTTTCCCGCAGATAATCCGCGAAGAAAGTAAAGCCACCGGAGGCAATCGCGACTTTCCAGCCCAGCGACTGCAGCTTCAGCACCAGTTGTGTCAGCCCTGGCATCAGCGGCAGCACATCGCGCACCTGACGCAGGATGTTGGCATCGGCCCCTTTCAGGGTTGCCACGCGCTGTCTCAGGCTGGCGGTGAAGTCCAGTTCGCCGCGCATCGCACGCTCGGTGACTTCCGCCACCAGGTCGCCGCTACCCGCCAGTTTGGCAATCTCGTCGATACATTCGATCTGGATTGCGGTGGAGTCCATATCCATCACCAGCAGGCCCGGCGTTTTCAGGTGCGGAATTTTACCCAGTGGGGCAACGTCCAGCCCTGCGTCATGTGCCAGGCGTGTCGCACGTTGCGTCAGAGAGCCTGCCAGGCGAATGACCTGATAATCCTCGACACACCAGGCAGCGACAATGACCATCGCAGCACCCAGTTTGGTTTGATATTGGGTAAGGCGTTGCTTATCCAGGCCGCGTCCGTACAGCAGCCAGCCGCTACGGCCAGCGTGGTAATCCAGAGGCATCACCTCATCGCCACTAAGAGAGAGCGGCAATCCTGGCCATAAAGAGACATCCGTTGGCAGGTCACACCAGGTAATGTTCGGCATTAAAGCTCCTGTAATTTCGTTCGCGCCGGAAGGTTCCAGAGGGAAAATAACGCATGAGGCTACCTTGTAACCATCACTTCTGGCAACATTAAGCCCTAAATTTTCAGCAGGTGGAATATGGCTCGCGCAAAACTGAAATTCCGGCTTCATCGCGCCGTGATTGTCCTTTTCTGTCTCGCACTCCTCGTGGTGCTGATGCAGGGGGCGTCGTGGTTTAGCCAGAACCATCAACGGCAACGTAACCCACAGTTTGAAGAGCTGGCCCGTACGCTGGCGCGTCAGGTGACACTCAACGTCGCACCCTATATGCGTACCGAGACGCCGGACGATAAGCGAATCGGTCAGGTCTTACGCCTGCTCACTGAAAACAGTCGTATTCTGGATGCAGGCGTTTATGACGAGCAGGGAGACCTGATTGCCCGCGCCGGCGAACATGTCGACGTGCGCGACAGGCTGGCACTGGACGGTAAAAAAGCCGGAGGCTATTTCAACCAGCAGATTGTCGAACCAGTCCAGGGTAAAAATGGTCCACTGGGGTATCTGCGTATGACACTCGACACCCACACCCTGCCAACCGAAGCCAAACAGGTGGATAACACCACCAATATTCTCCGCCTGATGCTGTTGCTCTCTCTGGCTATTGGCGTCGTGCTGGCACGCACGTTGCTGCAGGGCAAGCGCACCCGCTGGCAACAGTCGCCGTTTCTGCTGACCGCAAGCAAGTCGATTCCCGAAGAGGAAGAGAGCGAGAAGAAAGATTAATGATAAAATAGGCGGACGCCCCGGAAAAGGAACTCTGCCATGACCACCTTGCGCCTGCTTATCTCTGACTCTTACGATCCCTGGTTTAATCTCGCGGTAGAAGAGTGCATCTTCCGCCAGATGCCCGCCACCCAACGCGTACTGTTTCTCTGGCGCAACGCGGATACGGTGGTCATCGGTCGCGCGCAAAACCCGTGGAAAGAGTGTAATACGCGGCGTATGGAAGAGGATAACGTCCGCCTGGCGCGCAGAAGTAGCGGCGGCGGCGCGGTGTTTCACGATCTGGGCAATACCTGCTTTACCTTTATGGCGGGCAAACCGGAGTACGACAAAACCATCTCAACATCCATCGTCCTGAATGCCCTGAATGCGCTCGGTGTGACGGCAGAGGCCTCCGGGCGTAACGACCTGGTGGTGAAAACCGCTGAAGGCGACCGGAAAGTCTCGGGCTCGGCTTACCGCGAAACGATGGATCGCGGCTTCCACCACGGCACACTTCTTCTGAATGCCGATCTCAGCCGCCTGGCGAACTACCTGAACCCGGACAAGAAAAAACTACAGGCCAAAGGGATCACCTCCGTGCGCGGCCGCGTGGCGAATCTGGTGGAACTGCTACCGGGGATTACTCACGAGCAGATTTGTAATGCGATCCGTGACGCTTTCTTTGAACATTATGGCGAGCGCGTAGAAGCAGAAGTGATCTCCCCTGACAAAACCCCGGACCTGCCCAACTTTGCCGGGACGTTTGCCCGTCAGAGCAGTTGGGAATGGAACTTTGGTCAGGCACCTGCATTTTCTCACCTGCTGGATGAGCGTTTTACCTGGGGCGGTGTGGAGCTGCACTTTGACGTTGAAAAAGGTCATATCACCCGCACACAGGTTTTTACCGATAGCCTGAATCCGGCACCACTGGAAGCACTTGCGGCACGTTTACAGGGCTGTTTGTATCGGGCGGATATGCTGCAACAGGAATGCGAGGTGTTGATCGGGGATTTCCCGGCGCAGGAGAAAGAGTTGCGTGAATTATCGCTGTGGATAGCACAGGCCGTGCGCTAGATGCTGTCTGGTACTCTCACCCCGGCCCTCTCCCAACGGGAGAGGGAGGGAAGAGACAGAATTACTCTTTATCGCCCAGCAGAACGGATTCCAGCGCGATTTTGATCATGTCGTTGAAGGTGGTCTGACGCTCGGCAGCGGTGGTCTGCTCGTGGGTACGGATGTGGTCAGACACGGTGCAGATGGTCAGTGCTTTCGCCCCAAACTCAGCTGCAACACCGTAGATGCCTGCCGCTTCCATTTCCACACCCAGGATGCCGTATTTTTCCATCACGTCGAACATCTCGCCGCCGTCTGGTGCATAGAACAGGTCAGCAGAGAAGAGGTTACCTACGCGAGCATCAACGCCCAGCGCTTTCGCAGCATCAACGGCGTTACATACCATGCCAAAGTCTGCAATCGCAGCAAAGTCATGATCTTTGAAACGCATGCGGTTGACTTTGGAATCGGTGCAGGCACCCATACCAATCACCACATCACGCAGTTGAACGTCCATGCGAACCGCGCCGCAGGAGCCCACACGGATGATTTTCTTCACGCCGAAATCGGTGATCAGCTCTTTGGTGTAGATGGAGCAGGATGGGATACCCATACCGTGGCCCATAACGGAGATTTTGCGGCCTTTGTAAGTCCCGGTGAAGCCCAGCATGCCGCGAACGTTGTTCACTTCACGAACGTCTTCGAGGAAAGTTTCTGCAATGTGCTTCGCGCGCAGCGGGTCACCCGGCATCAATACGACGTCAGCGAAATCACCCATTTCTGCGTTAATGTGAGGAGTTGCCATCTTCAGTTCCTTTTAAATTGTTTATTCTTTTCACCCTCTCCCTGTGGGAGAGGGTTGGGTGAGGGCATCAGACCGCACCCAACATGATTCAGAACATGGCCTTGCCATATTCCATGTCGGACGTACCAAAGTATTTCGCCAGGGTCTGGCCGATATCCGCGAAGCTTTCACGGTGACCGAGCGAGCCTGGTTTCACTTTCGGGCCGTATACCAGCACAGGAATGTGCTCACGGGTGTGATCGGTACCGGTCCAGGTTGGGTCACAGCCGTGGTCCGCAGTCAGGATCAGAATGTCATCTTCACCCACCAGCTCCATCAGCTCCGGCAGGCGGCGGTCGAACAACTCCAGGCCCGCTGCATAACCGGCAACATCACGACGGTGGCCCCAGGAAGAGTCGAAGTCGACGAAGTTGGTGAAGACAATGGTCTTGTCACCCGCTTCTTTCATCTCTTTGATGGTGGCATCAAACAGCGCATCCAGGCCGGTGGCTTTCACTTTTTTGGTGATACCGCAGTTGGCATAGATATCCGCAATTTTACCTACGGAAACCACGTGACCGTCTTTCTCTTCAACCAGTTTTTGCAGCACGGTTGGTGCTGGCGGTTCAACGGCCAGATCGTGACGGTTACCGGTACGCTGGAAGTTACCCGCTTTGTCGCCGATAAACGGACGCGCGATAACTCGACCAATGTTGTATCCGCCTTCGGTCAGCTCTTCACGGGCGATTTCGCACAGCTCGTAAAGTTTATCCAGGCCGTAGGTTTCTTCGTGACAGGCAATCTGGAACACCGAGTCAGCAGAGGTATAGAAAATCGGTTTGCCGGTTTTCATATGCTCTTCACCGAGCTCATCCAAGATCACGGTACCGGAAGAGTGGCAGTTACCGAGGTAACCCGGCAGGTTTGCGCGCTTAACCAGCTTATCCAGCAGTTCCTGCGGGAAGCTGTTCTGATGATCAGAGAAGTAGCCCCAGTCGAACAGAACCGGAACACCCGCGATTTCCCAGTGACCAGACGGGGTATCTTTACCTGAAGAGAGTTCATGCGCCCAGGCATAAGCACCCACCACTTCCGCGTTGCCGTCCATTCCCGCAGCAATTTTACCGGTAGAACCTTCGTGGGCTTTCACCAACCCAAGGCTGGTCAGGTTTGGCAGAGTCAGAGGGCCTTTACGACCGTTGTCCGCTTCGCCTTTGGCACAGGCTTCAGCGATGTGACCCATGGTATCGGAACCCACGTCACCAAAACGTTCTGCATCTTCGGTTGCGCCGATGCCGAATGAGTCCAGCACCATAATAAATGCACGTTTCATAATTGTTCTCCGTACGTAGTGCTTAAAAATGATTGATCAGATCAGTATACCGCTATTCAGTGATACGACGATAGACCGTTGGTGTGCTTTCCGGTGCTTTATCGTCGAGTGTAATGGCCGCTTTAACGGCTTTCGCCGCTTCCTGCCAGCTGGCTTCATCTTTGGCGTGGATCACCGCCAGAGGACGTTGTCCGTCAACGCTGTCGCCCAGTCGGGCCATATCGGTAAAGCCGACGCTGTAATCAATCATGTCCGATGCCTGGCGACGACCGCCGCCCATTGAGACAACCGCCATGCCGAGTGCACGGGTATCCATGGCTGACACAAAGCCTTCGCTATCGGCATAAACCGCTTTGCTGAGCGTCGCCGTTGGCAGGTATTTCGCGTAGTTTTCCACGAAATCAGTTGGACCTTTCTGCGCCGCCACCATGCGGCCAAAGATCTCCGCCGCTTTGCCGTTATCCAGCACCGCCTGCAGTTTCGCGCGCGCGTCTGCATCATCTTTGGCAAGCTTGCCAGAGATTAACATCTCAACGCACAGCGCCATGGTGACGTCGAACAGACGTGGGTTGCGGTATTCACCAGTCAGGAACTGTACAGCCTCACGCACTTCAACCGCGTTACCTGCACTGGAGGCCAGGACCTGGTTCATGTCGGTGAGCAGTGCAGTGGTGCGCACGCCAGCACCGTTGGAGACGCCAACGATCGCTTCGGCAAGCTGGGCAGAAAGTTCATAGGTTGGCATAAAGGCGCCGCTACCTACTTTTACATCCATCACCAGCGCGTCCAGCCCTTCGGCCAGTTTCTTCGCCAGGATAGAGGCGGTGATCAGCGGGATGGAGTCAACGGTCGCGGTGATATCGCGGGTGGCATAGAAACGCTTATCTGCCGGAGCAAGAGAGCTGGTCTGGCCGATAATCGCCACACCAACGTCTTTAATAATATCGCGGAAGCGGTTGTCATCCGGGAAGATATCGAAGCCCGGAATGGCTTCCAGTTTGTCGAGCGTACCACCGGTATGGCCGAGGCCGCGCCCGGAGATCATCGGGATGTAACCCCCACAGGCTGCCACCATTGGGCCGAGCATCAGGGAAGTCACATCACCTACGCCACCTGTGGAGTGCTTGTCCACAATCGGGCCGTTAAGGTTCAGGCTCTTCCAGTCGAGAACGGTTCCTGAATCTCGCATCGCCATCGTCAGCGAGACCCGCTCAGGCATCGACATATCGTGGAAGAAAATGGTCATCGCCAGCGCAGCGATCTGCCCTTCAGAGACGGTGTTATCACGAATGCCGTTGATAAAGAAGCGGATCTCTTCGTCGCTTAATGCATGACCATCACGTTTTTTACGAATAATTTCTTGTGCGAGAAACACGGTAACCTCCCGAAATAAGCCGGGATCGCTTCGCGTCACCCGGCAATTCAAACCTTAGTAGCTGCTTGCGCTCTTACCATCGCCGTGACCCAGCGCTTTCAGCAGGCTGGCCAGCAGGCTGGATGCACCAAAGCGATAGTGACGGGAATCTGCCCATTCAGCGCCGAACAGTTCATCCGCAATGGCCAGGAACTGCTGTGCATCTTCCGCGGTGCGTACGCCGCCCGCAGGTTTAAAACCAACAGTTTTGGACACGCCCATATCGCGGATAACTTCCATCATGATGCGTGCGCTTTCCGGGGTGGCATTCACTGGCACTTTACCGGTAGAGGTTTTGATGAAATCAGCACCCGCTTTGATGGAGATTTCAGATGCTTTACGAATCAGAGCTTCTTCTTTCAGCTCACCGGTTTCGATGATCACTTTCAGCAGTACGTTTGCCGCAGCACACGCGTCTTTACAGGCTTTCACCAGGTCAAAACCGACCTGCTCGTTACCCGCGATCAACGCACGGTATGGGAATACCACGTCAACTTCATCTGCACCGTAAGCAATAGCTGCGCGAGTTTCTGCCAGCGCAATCTCGATATCGTCGTTGCCGTGCGGGAAGTTAGTCACGGTTGCAATACGCACGTCCGGCGTGCCCTGCTCTTTCAGCGTCTTACGGGCAATCGGGATAAAGCGCGGGTAAATACAGATAGCTGCGGTGTTACCGACGGGCGTTTTCGCCTGATAGCACAGGGCGATGACTTTTTCATTGGTGTCGTCATCGTTCAGGGTGGTCAGGT
Organism: Enterobacter sp. 342; assembly: GCF_036663495.1. Taxonomy (NCBI): domain Bacteria; kingdom Pseudomonadati; phylum Pseudomonadota; class Gammaproteobacteria; order Enterobacterales; family Enterobacteriaceae; genus Enterobacter; species Enterobacter sp. 342. The sequence continues at coordinate 89,726 of NZ_JAWUEI010000003.1, read as the reverse complement.
CCATCAGTTTCAACGCGCGCAGGCTGCTTGCAGTTAAATCGGTCATAACATTCTCCAACGGCAGTGCCGTATAAATTTTACCTTGCGGGTCTGTGAGTATTCTAACATTCACCCGCATCTACACTTCGACATTCATCACAGTTAATGAAAACTACGTACAAATTTGCATTACTGTAATGAGATCTTCTTCAAACTTTATCGTGCTAATTGCCGACTAAAGCAGCAATATCCCCTGTCGGATCAAAAGCCATAACAGGCTGGCTTCCTACAATCCGTTCATCATCCGCAGAATAATCAAGGAAGCGATCATGTCCCACTCCAGCCCCGACGCCCTGCAACAACGTTGCCAGCACATTGTGACAAGCCCGGTGTTAACCCCGGAACAAAAACGTCATTTCCTGGCGCTGGAAGCGGAAAACAACCTGCCTTATCCGGAACTCCCTCAGGCTGCGCGCGCCGCGCTGGACGAGGGTTTTATCTGCGATATGTTCGAAGGCCACGCACCTTACAAACCCCGCTATGTTCTGCCGGATTATGCTAAATTTCTGGCTAACGGCTCAGAATGGCTGGAGCTGGAAGGCGCGAAAGACCTGGATGACGCCCTTTCACTACTCACCATCCTTTACCACCATGTGCCATCCGTAACATCCATGCCTGTCTATCTGGGTCATCTTGATGTGTTACTGCAATCATATGTTAGAATTCTAACACAAGAAGAAGTTGATAGCCGAATAAAACGTTTCTGGCGCTATCTCGACCGAACGCTGCCGGATGCGTTTATGCACGCAAACATCGGGCCTGCTGACGGCCCCATCACCCGTGCAATTCTGCGTGTCGATGCAGAGCTGAAGCAGGTCGCGCCGAACCTCACCTTTATCTACGATCCAGATATTACCCCGGACGATTTGCTGCTTGAGGTGGCAAAAAACATATGTGAATGCAGTAAACCGCATATTTCTAATGGCCCGATTAATGATAAAATTTTCACAAAAGGCCGTTACGGCGTGGTGAGTTGTTACAACTCCCTGCCGCTTGCAGGCGGTGGGAGCACCCTGGTACGCCTTAACCTCAAAGCCATTGCTGAACGCAGCACATCCATTGAAGACTTCTTCACCCGCACGCTCCCGCATTACTGCCAGCAGCAAACTGCTATCATCGATGCACGCTGCGGTTTCCTGTACGAGCAATCTGGCTTCTTTGAGAATAGCTTCCTGGTAAAAGAGGGGCTGATTGATGCCGATCGGTTTGTGCCTATGTTTGGGATGTACGGTCTGGCTGAAGCAGTGAACACACTTTGCGAAAAGGAAGGTATTGCAGGGCGCTACGGTAAAGACGAGCAGGCCAACGCGCTGGGCTACCGCATCAGTGGGCAGCTTGCGGCATATGTGGAAAACACGCCGGTAAAACACGGCTGGAAGCAACGCGCAATGCTGCATGCTCAGTCAGGGATCAGCTCTGACTCCGGCACGACACCGGGAGCGCGTCTGCCCTATGGAGATGAACCGGACCCGATCAACCATCTGCTGGCCGTAGCGCCGCATCATAAATACTACCACTCAGGGATCAGCGATATTTTGACCCTGGATGAGACGGTAAAACGCAACCCACAGGCGGTGGTTCAGCTATGTCTTGGTGCGTTCAGAGCCGGTATGCGTGAATTCACCGCTAACGTATCCGGTAACGATCTGGTACGCGTGACCGGGTATATGGTGCGCTTGTCAGATCTTGAAAAATACCGTGAAGCCGGATCGCGTACTAATACCACGTGGCTTGGAGAAGAAGCCGCGCGTAACACCCGTATCCTGGAACGTCAGCCGCGCGTGATTAGCCATGAACAGCAGATGCGCTTTAGTTAGTCAGGTTATCCCTTTCTCCTGCGTGGACGGGCCGGGCAGTCGCCTGGCACTGTTCCTGCAGGGATGTAACCTGCGCTGTAAAACCTGCCACAACCCGTGGACCATCGGGCGCTGCAATGACTGCGGTGACTGCGTGCCCCACTGTCCGCACGACGCGCTGACCATTCATGCCGGGCGCGTCTGGTGGCAGGAAAGTGACTGCCAGCAGTGCGACACCTGCCTCCATCAGTGCCAGCAGCAGGCAACGCCCATGGCACATCGTTTTAGTGTGGAGGAGATCCTCACGCAAATCCGCAGAGCTGCGCCCTTTATTGAGGGTATTACGGTGAGTGGCGGTGAGGCTACCACGCAACTTCCTTTTCTGATCGCGCTTTTCACGGCGATCAAAACAGATCCCGCACTGAGTCATCTAAGCTGCCTGGTGGACAGCAATGGCCTGTTAAGTGAAACCGGCTGGCAGAAACTCCTGCCGGTGCTGGATGGCGCGATGCTGGATCTAAAAGCGTGGGGAAATGAGCATCACCGTTTCCTGACCGGACGCGAAAACCCGCTGATTAAACAAAGCATTCGCTGGCTGGCCGATCATCACCGTTTGACGGAACTGCGCTTACTGGTCATCCCGGATCAGTGCGATTATCTGGAACAGATCAAACCGCTGACGACATTTATCCACGGGCTTGGAAACGTCCCGGTGCGTATCAACGCCTTTCATGCGCAGGGTGTTTACGGCGAAGCGGCGTCATGGCGTAGCGCTACACCGGAAGACGTTGAACCGCTGGCGCTCGCACTGGAAAAACAGAAGATAACCGTGATCCGCCCGGCGCTTTATCTATAGTGTGATACCAAATACCGAGCGCGTATTCTCAAGCAAGGCATCAGCAATCACCTCTTCTGGCTCATCGCGCAGCTCGCACAACGTGGCAAACACGCGTGCCGCCTGTTCCGGGCGATTCGGTTGCCCCTGAAAACCGTTAAGGGGCATATCGGGGGCGTCGGTTTCCAGTAATAACGCCGACAGGGGCAGTTGAGCCATTACGTCGCGGGTTTTGCTGGCGCGCGGATAAGTGATGGTTCCGCCCACGCCAATTTTATAGCCCAGTTCGTTAAAACGCTGCGCCTGCTGCAGGCTGCCGGAGAAACCGTGTACAACACCTCGCCGTGGTAGATCGATGCGTTTCAGGTGCATCGCCAGCTTATCGTGCGTGCGTCTTGAGTGGAGGATCACCGGCAGATCGTAACGCTTTGCCAGCCTGAGCTGCGCATCAAGGATCGTCTGCTGACGTTCAAACTGCGGATCCTCACGGTAAAGATCGAGGCCGATCTCACCGATGGCGACAAGTTTGTCTCCCGCGGTCTGCAGTACCTCATCAAGCCTCTCAATATGTTCATCAAGATGTCGTTCAATGACAATCGGATGGAGGCCGAGCGCGGCATAGAGCGCGGGATACTGCGTGGCAAGATCCAGCACACGGGAAAAGTAAGCAGCTTCAACTGACGGCACAATGATGGCCTGAACGCCTGCTTCGGCAGCTTTCGCAATACTTTGCTCTTCATCCCCCGTAAACGGTGGAAAATCAAAGTGGCAGTGGGTATCGACAAAGCAGTGCGTCACGCCAGATCCTCGTTGTCCAATAAAGCGTCATTCGCCTGCGGAATATCCACCAGCGGCATTGTCAGGGCATCATTAGCGACAATCGCAGGCGGCGTAATAATACGTTTATGCCGATGCAGAGGTGGTTGCTCCGCCAGCATTTTTCCCACCGTCGCCAGGAAGTAACGCCCGCACAGCCGGCCCGTTTTATAATCTGCACGCAACGCCGGGACGCGGCTACCCAGCGCCATACTGACCAGCGGCTTAGGCGGATAGATTTCAAAAATACGCAGTTTTCCCGGTGGTTTTTCAATGAAACGCTGCATCGCGCCGTAGGTGGTTTCATGCTGCTTAGCGATGTTCACCAGCGGTTGCAGGCTGCTGTCGCCTAACCAGCGCTCCATGCGTTTAAACCACTGAGGGGTGTAGTACATTTGCGACGGTACAGTACGGATCACCACAATAGTTTTCGCTCCGCGCCGGGCAGCTTCCTGTACCGGAACTGCGTCACTGATCCCCCCATCCAGATAACTGATACCATCCAGCTGTGCACCGGTACGATAAAAACCGGGAATGGCACTTGAGGCACGGATGATATCCAGCCAGTTTTCCTTCTGCGGAGAGAAATACCCCGGTGAATAATCATCCCCCCGGCTGGCGCACATCCAGAATGCTTTCCCGCTATCAAACAGGCGCGCTGCAGTGTCCATGGCCAGCGGCATCTGGCTGGAGGTAGATTCCAGCAGCCAGTCGAGATCAATCAGATTGCCGCCACGCACAAAGCGCACCGGATTAAAAAATTCTTTCGCCGTGGTATAGCGCATAATCACTTTTCGCGCATAACCTGGCTGGTTACAGACATAGGCAGACAGGTTCTGCGCCCCGGCAGAGGTGCCGAAGTAAAGGTCAAACGGGTTGAATTGCGCGCGCATAAATTCATCCAGCACGCCCGCAGTGAAAATGCCACGCTGCCCGCCCCCCTCACAGACCAGCGCGAGCTGACCTGCGCGAAACGGCTTTAACGTGAGCGGCGCGATATTGCCGAGCGTAACGGGAATTCGTTGCCCCACCTCTGCTTTCCTGTTTTGATTATTCTGTAACAACACAGTAACGCACCCGACCAGTAACGCAAATAAGAAAAAGCCAGTCGTAGTGACTGGCTTTTTTTTGTTGAAGGAATATTGCGTTTGCTATGGACGTCGACGCCCGGTAAACAGGCTGACCAGGAACAGAATAATACCCACGACGAAGACAACTTTTGCTGCCCATGCCGCAGTACCCGCCAGTCCACCAAAGCCCAATGCGGCGGCAATTAACGCGATAACCAGAAATATAATGCCCCAACGAAACATAAGCTTCTCCTTTACCATAGTTAATGTCGGCCGCTAATTGTGAGCGCTCAGGCCACCCACCGGCGTTTTTCCAGAGTCGTTCTTATTTCGCCCGTGGGCGTTAACCCGACGGGCGAATGGTCCAGATTTACTTCGCTTTCAGATCGTTTTTAACGCTTTTCACACCATCAATGGCTTTCGCAATAGACTCGGCGCGTTCAATTTGCGCCTGCGAATCGACTGTCCCGGAAAGCTGAACCACACCATCGGTGGTTTCCACTTTCACCTTACGGGATGGCACGATGTCATCTGCTAAAAGTTTAGCTTTGATTTCGCTGGTCGTAGCAGCATCACCGGCATAACCTTTCACCGACGTGTTTTTGCTGTCACGCACGTGGAGTTTATCGCTCACGGATGTAACACCTTCCACACCCTTCGCCACTTTTACTGCCTGTTCGGCCTGAGCCTGGCTTTCAACAAAACCACTCAGCGTGACCACTTTCTCGTCGGTCTTAACGGAAATATCGGTGCTCTTAATCGCTTCATCATCCACCAGCGCGGCTTTAACTTTTGCTGTAATTGAGCTGTCATCCATGAAATTACCGACTTTATTCATAGAGCTATCGATTTTTTGCCCTGCGGTATCGGCAGTGGACTGTGCTTTATCCATGGCACTGCTTTCCGCCAGGGCGGAGCCACTAACCAGAACACTACCCAGAGTCACAGCCAGCAGAGTTTTAGAAATCTTCAGTCTTGTCATATTCATCGATGTATTCCTGTGTTTACCCGTTATTCGGGCTACGTACTTCCTTAGTAGTTTTATATATTGCGAATAATCACACGAGCACGACGGATAACCAAAAACCATTCAAAAAAGCAGTTAATTAATCCAGACCCGGTGTTAAACACTGAGTTAAATATAGATCACTCTCACAGTATCGCTTTCAGATTTGGTCAAAAAACAACCAATAAGCGCGTAAATGCAGAGAATTAAGAACATTCCGCAAGGGATTAATAAGACAGGAATTAAAGAAGAGCACGGCGATTACCGTGCTCTGAGAGAAGATTAGTGCTCGCGTGTTTTGCGGAACTGAACGTCAGGATAGCGTTCCTGGGTCAGGTTCAGGTTAACCATGGTTGGGGCGATGTACGTCAGGTTATCGCCACCATCGAGCGCCAGCTGAATTTCGTTCTTACGCTTAAATTCTTCGAATTTCTTCACGTCAGAACACTCAACCCAGCGCGCGGTCGCCACGTTTACGGATTCGTAAATCGCTTCAACGTTATATTCGCTCTTAAGACGAGCCACCACCACGTCAAACTGCAACACCCCCACCGCACCGACGATCAGATCGTTGTTTGCGATTGGGCGGAACACCTGTACCGCGCCCTCTTCGGAAAGCTGTACCAGGCCTTTCAGCAGCTGTTTCTGCTTCAGCGGATCGCGCAGACGAATACGGCGGAACAGCTCCGGCGCAAAGTTCGGGATACCGGTGAACTTCATCATTTCACCCTGGGTGAAGGTATCACCGATCTGGATCGTGCCATGGTTATGCAAGCCGATGATGTCACCAGGATACGCTTCTTCAACATGTGAACGGTCACCCGCCATGAAGGTCAGCGCGTCGGAAATCACCACGTCTTTACCAATACGCACCTGGCGTAGTTTCATGCCCTTTTCATATTTACCGGACACAACGCGCATAAAGGCCACGCGGTCGCGGTGTTTCGGGTCCATGTTCGCCTGAATTTTAAATACGAAACCGGTGAACTTCTCTTCCTGCGCTTCCACTTCACGGGTGTCGGTTTTACGTGGCATCGGCTGCGGAGCCCACTCCACCAGACCATCCAGCATGTGGTCGACACCAAAGTTACCCAGCGCGGTACCAAAGAATACCGGCGTGATTTCACCGCTCAGGAACAGCTCTTTGTCGAACTCATGAGACGCGCCTTTCACCAGCTCCAGCTCGTCGCGCAGCTGTGCGGCCAACTCTTCACCTACCGCCGTATCCAGATCCGGGTTATCCAGACCTTTCACGATGCGCACTTCCTGGATAGTGTGGCCTTTACCGGTCTGATACAGGTAAGTTTCGTCTTTATAAAGGTGGTAAACCCCTTTGAACAACTTGCCACAGCCAATTGGCCAGGTGATTGGCGCACAGGCGATTTTCAGCTCGTTTTCCACTTCATCCATCAGCTCCATCGGATCACGGATGTCACGGTCGAGTTTGTTCATGAAAGTGAGGATCGGCGTATCGCGCAGACGGGTAACTTCCATCAGCTTACGGGTACGGTCTTCTACACCTTTTGCGGCGTCGATCACCATCAGACAGCAGTCAACCGCCGTCAGCGTACGGTAGGTATCTTCGGAGAAATCTTCGTGCCCCGGGGTGTCCAGCAGGTTCACCAGGCAGTTGTGATACGGGAACTGCATCACGGAGGTGGTAATCGAAATACCACGCTGCTTTTCCATCTCCATCCAGTCGGATTTCGCATGCTGGCTGGAGCCACGGCCTTTAACCGTACCGGCAGTCTGAATCGCCTGTCCGAACAGCAGCACCTTTTCGGTGATGGTCGTTTTACCGGCATCCGGGTGCGAGATAATGGCAAAAGTGCGGCGCTTGGCCACCTCTTGCAGATAAGGAGACAACGTCATAATCAAATCTTCTTATTTAAGCGCGGCAGCACGCCACGCATCATGGAATACGAAAAATGCGGCTATTTTACCCATCAATGGGGGGCAGGCAATCATTGTTTACACAGGAGCTGCTCCAGTTCGTTCAACGACGTCACGGTCCAGGTCGGTTCGATACCTTCAGGCTTCACGCGACCGTGCGCATTCAGCCAGACGGTCGACAAGCCCGAGTTCATGCCACCCAGAATATCCGACTCGGCGGTGTCACCTACCATCAGTACCCGTTCGCGGTCAGGATTGCCTGCCTGCGCCAGCGCGTAATCAAAAATACGCGGATCGGGTTTTGGTACGCCCACTTCTTCTGAAATCACCAGCGCATCGAAATGATCACGCAGTCCGGTACGTTCAAGACGGATTTGCTGTAATGCGGTAAACCCGTTGGTAATGATGCCCAGTTTCGCCTTGCCTTTCAGAGAATCAAGCAGGGAAACCGCACCCGGCAGCGGCGCACAGATATCAGCCATCGCATTCAGGAAGGCATCGTTCAGCGTTCCCGGACTCACCTTTAAACGTTCCGCCCAGACGTCAAAACGCTGATGCTGAAGTTGTAACGCGGTGATGGCACCGTTCTGGTAATCCACCCATAGCGGTTTATTCACCGCCTGATAGTCCTGAAAATCCTCAGCGGTGAAGGTTACGCTATAGTCGAGAAACATCCGCTGTAGACCACCGAACGCGTCGAACGTAAACAGCGTTTCGTCGGCATCAAAGAAAATCCAGTCCCATTTCATCGTTACAACCTTATTTTCGTTATCCAATCGGCAGAGCCATTATGATGGCGTCTTCACGTCCCTCTGCGGTGGGGTAATAGTTACGGCGGATTGTCGCCTCATTAAAGCCTAAGCTTTCGTAGAGCGCGATGGCGGCGACATTCGATGCGCGCACTTCCAGCCACAGGGTGAAAACGTCACGGGTTTCGAGCTCACGGATGAGGTGCTCAAGCAGCTCTCTTCCCAGCCCACGACGCTGAAACGCAGGATCAACCGCGATATTAAACAGCGTCGCCTCATCAAGAACAACCTGTGTGATTGCGAAGGCGGCCATGGTGCCGTCAACATCCAGGCGGTAATTCAGATACCGCTCGCCCTGATTACTGGCGAAGGTCTTTTCGCTCCACGGAAAGGCATGGGCGCGTGTTTCAATCGCAAACGCTGTGGTCAGGTCAGGCGTCGTGAGGGAAGAAATCGTGTTCATATTCGCAGATTTGTTGCCATAGCGCGCTACGCGCTTTTGGGTTGGCTTTTAGTTCGTCCAGCGCTGGCGAGCAGATCTGGCTCCCCTGGAGGGAGATTTCGTTCGTCTCTCCGATACGCCAGCTGTTACAGCGGCTATCAGGAGGGAGCATAGCGACCCGTTCTGGTGTCAGCTGTAAAACCTGGTCGGCAGTCAGCTTCAGGCTGCGAAGGACATCACCGATCAGGGGTTCATTCAGGGCAGGCAGTTCTTCCGCCACCATCACCAGGCGAACGTGCGCTGGGATGGAGATGGCGATTTCGCCCTGCAACGCCGTCGGGCGACGCAAAGCCCACTGGGTGATACCCAGTTGCTGCAACTGCCAGTCTCGTCGGGATGTCATAGGGAAAACTCCTGTCTCTCAGGCGCGCAAATATAGCAAATGTGTCGAAAGTGCGCCATCTACCTACTATAATCCCCGCCTGAGTTTATTGAGGAACAATTCATGTCTGCATTTACCCCGGCAAGTGAAGTCTTGCTGCGTCACAGTGATGATTTCGAAGAAAGCCGTATTCTGTTTGCCGGAGATATGCAGGATGACCTGCCCGCGCGTTTCGACTGTGCTGAAAGCCGTGCCCACACCCAATATTATCACCACTGGCAGGTCCTGAGCCGCCAGATGGGCGAGCGCGCGCGCTTTAGCCTGGTGGCAGAGCAGAGCGATATCGCCGACTGCGATACGCTTATCTACTACTGGCCGAAGAACAAACCGGAAGCCCAGTTCCAGTTGATGAACCTGCTCTCCTTGCTGCCAGTGGGTTGCGATATCTTCATCGTCGGTGAAAACCGCAGTGGTGTGCGCAGCGCCGAGCAAATGCTGGAAGCGTACGCGCCACTAAATAAAGTCGACAGCGCCCGCCGCTGTGGCTTGTACCATGGTCGTCTGGAAAAACAGACAACGTTTGATGCACAAGCTTACTGGGATGAGTATCAGCTTGACGGTCTGACCATCAAAACACTTCCAGGCGTATTCAGCCGTGACGCGCTGGATACGGGCAGTAAGCTGCTGCTTTCAACCCTTACACCGCACACCAAAGGTAAAGTGCTGGACTTGGGCTGTGGCGCGGGAGTGCTTTCAACGGTTCTTGCCAGCCATTCGCCAAAAGTGCGTTTAACCCTGTGTGATGTAAGCGCGCCAGCGGTAGAAGCCAGCCGCGCAACGCTTGCCGCAAATGGAATCGAAGGTGAAGTGATTGCCAGCAACGTCTTCTCCGACATTACGGGTCGTTTCGACATGATTATCTCTAACCCGCCGTTCCATGATGGCATGGAGACCAGTCTTGAAGCCGCGCAAACACTGATCCGTGGCGCAGTTCGTCACCTTAACAGTGGCGGAGAGCTGCGCATCGTCGCTAACGCCTTCCTCGCGTACCCGAAAGTGCTGGACGAAACCTTCGGCTTCCATGAAGTGATCGCTCAGACCGGTCGCTTTAAGGTTTACCGCACGGTGATGACGCGTCAGGCCAAAAAATAATCTCCAATCCTGTAGGCCGGATAAGCGCAAGCGCCATCCGGCTCCACATGGCACCGCCATCGGCCATTTTTCCAGCAATCAAGGTGTCGCGCGCACTTTTCTGTTGACGTAAAGCTGAAAACATCTAGAATGCGCCTCCGTGGTTACGATACTTTTACAGTATCGATGGTATGCGAAGGTGGCGGAATTGGTAGACGCGCTAGCTTCAGGTGTTAGTGTCCTTACGGATGTGGGGGTTCGAGTCCCCCCCCTCGCACCATAAATCACGTTGATATTGCTCGCACTGGGCGAAGGTGGCGGAATTGGTAGACGCGCTAGCTTCAGGTGTTAGTGTCCTTAGGATGTGGGGGTTCGAGTCCCCCCCCTCGCACCAACGAGGCGATATCAAAAATAGTAAGATGACTGTGCGAAGGTGGCGGAATTGGTAGACGCGCTAGCTTCAGGTGTTAGTGTCCTTACGGATGTGGGGGTTCGAGTCCCCCCCCTCGCACCAATTATCTTACAACCCTTCTGAATGTCTTCTTTTCCCTGTTATTTCAAACTCATCAGTATTACCAGAATTCCACTGACCAGTGCTACACACGATGGCAGTAAAACAAAGTGGCGTAACTGCTTATGCCATATCATTCCTGACGTGACTAATAATCCTGACACAATGATGGCTTTCCAGACATTGATGGAGAGATCGGCAAACATCAAGCCACCGAGAATCGCTCCCGGCAGTAATACACCCCAACCACTTCCCAGTGTCCTGTTCAGCATGACTTGCCCTTTCACGTTGATAATGATAACCAATATCATATGAAATAAATTATCATTTGCCAACATGATGAATCAAAATCCGTCGACCTTTACCTTTCCCATAATGACAGGAATTGCCTAAGGTGATAAATTGCACACCTGTTAACTACACCTAAAGATTTTCTGATAATTACTCTTTGAGTTTTTTACTTTTTTTATTGCGACACAACACCTATTTATTTGTTTTAATTAAATTTTAATAAAAACGTACTACTATGACATCACAATCCTGGCGGTCTTTGGTTCACAGAAAATATCAATTATCGTTACGTTTATTTTTATTCCTGAACGCAACATCAGCTGTGTTCTCGGTAACAAACCCACTTAATTCTGTGCGCGTGTTCTCTTTCCCTCTGATTGCTATTTTCTCCATCAGCACAGGCCTGCTCGCCTTGCACTGGAGGAAGAGGAGTCGGAAGATCAATATTCCTGTTATTTCAGGGATCTTCGGTATTTTGTGGGCCTGGCAAATTGTCTCAAAATTTTCACTAATTACTCACGACCATATGACGTATTTGATAATAGCGCTATTAACAGTGCTTTTTATCGGTACGCTGGCATTCGCCAGTAATATCGTGGCATTCATACTGCACTCATTACCCACCTTTATTGTCTGTCTGTGGCTAAGTAACCACGATATATGGCTAAGAATAGCCTATTCTTTCGCACTTCCTGTGGTGGCAATTGCTATTCATAACATTTTGCAAAGACGTAACGATCGTTTTGCTCAGGAGCTGCTCTCTCGCTTACTGGAAGAACGGGAAACCCTCACCGATCTCAGCATGATGGATCCCCTCACCGGACTCTATAATCGTCGCGGCCTGCAAAGCCGTCTGGAGAACCTGCCAGCGGTTGAAAATGGCGAACACTTTGTCCTGCTGATGGATATCGACCACTTTAAGGCCTATAACGACCATTACGGCCATATGATGGGCGACCAGGCATTGAAACGCGTCTCTGCGGCAATTCGCGACGCTGTGCGTTCTCGCGATATTGTGGCGCGCTTTGGCGGGGAAGAATTTATGGTGCTGCTGACCAATATTTCACTCGAACATGCCCGCCAGACGGCAGAGCGGATCCGTCAGAAAGTTTACGATTTGAAAATCCCGCATCTGTTTAACGAAAGCGTTGCGACAAATGTCACCATCAGCATTGGTATTGCTATTTTCGAGGATGAAGACGTGGAAGGCGCGCTGGAAAAAGCGGACAAAGCTCTCTACGAAGCCAAGCATATGGGACGCAATAATATTCTGCTTAGTGAAGGCCTTCAGTCGGCTTAAGCACGAGGTCGTTTAACCAGGACAAAAGTCTTGCCATTAGTTTGAGCAATAGTTAGGATTGGCAATCATTATCATTTAGATTTCCATCCATACTATGGCCACTCAGACCGCACACATTGCTGAACCACTCCTCTGGCGGGCGCCCCTCGCCAGCGGGAATACTTCGCTTGCGGATGCCATACGGGATAAGATTGCGAAAACTCGTGCTCATCTGCTGGACTTTATCCGGCTTGATGAAGCGTACCCGCAGCACGCCATGACGCTTTCTGAGTGGCGGCAACCAGCCCAACTGCAATCATTGCTGGCCACCTATTCCGACCATATCTATCGTCATCAACCAACCCTTAAGCGGGAAAATAAACCCCTGCTCTCTCTCTGGGCGCAGTGGTATATCGGACTGATGGTGCCTCCCCTCATGCTGGCGTTGTTAACGCAAAAGAGCATGTTGGAACTCTCGCCGGATAACTTCCATGTCGAGTTTCACGAAACCGGGCGTGCAGCCTGTTTCTGGATTGATCTCCATGAAGACCAGGCCTCTGAGCCACTTACTGCTCAGGAGCGTATGGAGCAGCTTATCACTCAGGCTCTGATTCCGGTGGTTAATGCCCTTGAAGAGACGGGTGAGATTAACGGGAAACTTATCTGGAGTAATACCGGGTATTTAATCCACTGGTATTTAACGGAAATGAAGCCTCTGCTTGGTGATGAGATCGTTGACGCCCTGCGTCAGTCCTGTTTCTTTGCAAAACAACTTTCTGATGGCAGTGAAAACCCATTATTCCGTTCCGTAGTTCTCCGTGACGGACTTCTGGTTCGTCGCACCTGCTGCCAGCGCTATCGCCTGCCGGACGTTAAGCAGTGCGGGGATTGCACGCTGAAATAGTGCACTGAATTGCCCGGTGGCGCTTCGCTTACCGGGCCTACAAAAACAGGCCGGGTAAGGCGTAGCCGCCACCCGGCACAACGCTTTTAAGCCACCTGCTGATTTTCCTCTTCCGCGTTACGCTGCGCTTCTTCGGCTTCCTGCTCCAGCAGCTGCTTCTCGTAAACTTTGAAGAATGGGAAGTAGATTATTGCTGATACGCAGGCCAGAACAACGACCAGAATGGCTGCGCGGAAATCCCAGCCAAGGGCCCATGCGGCGCCAATCGGAGCGGGTGCTGTCCAGGGCACGACTGAAATGACACGGCCAATCAGATCAAATGACATCGCCGCCCAGGCCAGCACGGCGTTCACCATAGGGGCCAACAGGAACGGGATAAAGAACACTGGGTTCATCACAATCGGCGTACCGAAAATGACTGGTTCGTTAATGTTAAAGAAGCTTGGTACCACGCTCAAACGCCCAATAGAGCGTAAATGTGCTGAACGACTGCGCAGATAGCAAATCACCAGCCCCATTGTGGCTCCCGACCCACCAATCACGATAAAGAACGTCCAGAATGCTTCCATAAAAATATGCGGCAGAGGCTGGCTGGCTGCCAGCGCAGTCTGGTTAGCCCCCAGGTTAGTCAGCCAGAACATCTGTAACATCCCGGAGACAATGGCGGCTCCGTGGATCCCGGCGAACCAGAGCAAATGACCAATCAACACAGCTAACAGAATCGCAGGCAGCGAGTCCGCGGCAGAAACCAAAGGCTTAAAGACTGACATAATCGCCTGCGGGATCAGCATGTCAAACTGAGACTGAATAATCAGGCTCAGCGGATAGAGCGTCAACACCACTACCAGCACCGGGATCAGCAAGTCGAAAGAGTTTTTGATCATCGGGGGAACCTGGTCTGGCAGGCGAATACCAATGTTATGCGCTTTAAGGAAACGCATCATCTCTACACAGTAAATAGCCACCAGAATCGCGGTAAAGATGCCCGTCCCCCCCAGGCTGTCTACAGGAAGTGTGCCTTTGGTTTTAGGTGCCGCGACCAGGAGAAACGCCATCAGAGACAGCATGGCGCACATAAATGGGTCTAACTGATGCGATTTGACATAGTGTTTGCCAAGGTTATAGGCAATGGCCGCACAGATATAAATGGACATAATACCCATCGTCATATCAAACGGCGTCAGGATCTGGCCTTCAAATTGTTTCGCCATATCCAGCCAGGCGCGCGCAAAACCCCAGGTGGTATCAGGCGAAAACGGGGGGTAAGCGAACACTAACAAAAATGAGCCCACAATCATAAATGGCATCGCGGAGATGAATCCATCACGGATAGCCATGACATGACGCTGGGAAGAGATCCGCCCGGCTATCGGGCTGACGTAATTTTCAACAAAACGGAATATCAGGTTAAACGCAGCATGGTTGGCAGACATGGCAGATCTCCTGTCAGACGTTTGTTACGGGCACATTCGTGCCACACGTTGTTCCATAAATCAGCTTCACAACCTTGCTGGCTTGTGTACCAGCGGTACTGCTCAGACTAAATGGTTTCATAATTTGCTCTTATTATTGGATACAGGGAACGTTACGTACTCAGTATTAATCTACGCACCACGCTCTGCAACCGGTTACTGTAACCGGTTTCTGTGATTGTGAAGATGATCCAGAAATCAGCTATATGGGATATTTGTTACTTAAGAGATATTTACAGAGCATAAATTCTTATGACAGATTACGCAGGATATTTGTCAGGAGGAAACAATGAGTTTGCAGTCTGTACAGCAGTTTTTTACCGACAACGCTCCGGATATAGACGTTATTGAACTGAGTCAGAGTACCGCCACCGTTGCACTCGCTGCAGCCGCCCATCGTGTTGAACCGGGACAAATTGCCAAGACCCTGTCATTGAAGGTGAAAAACGAGGTGATTCTGATCGTCGCGAAAGGAGATGCGCGTCTGGATAACAAAAAACTGAAAGACACTTTTGGCGCGAAAGCACGCATGCTCAGCAGTGATGAAGTGGTGACCATCACTGGTCATCCTGTTGGTGGTGTTTGTCCGTTCGGGCTGGAAAACCCGCTTGCGGTTTACTGCGATATTTCTTTAAAACAGTACGCTGAAGTACTTCCTGCTGCTGGCGCGATCCACAGTGCCGTACGTATTTCACCTGACAGGATGGCAGAGCTAACATCCGCAAAATGGGTTGATGTGTGCATCTGATTGATGCGCCAGAGAGTCTCTGGCGCGCAAGGCAGGTTATAAAAATGTGGGTTTGCGGAGCGTCGTATTCAGCGGTTCTCGTGCCGGGAGATGCGTAAGAATATCCGCTGCATCAAGCAGTCCTACGTCAGAATTCACTCCCAACTTCACCATCGCATTAAACTTATGTGCCCGGATGGTCTTAATATTGCGTTCAAGCTGTGCGGCAATTTCAGGAATGGAATACCCGTAAGACATATAACGCAAAATGGCCCGCTCCGTGGGGCTTAACATCCTGTTTTGACTGCAATACCAGTGGTTCAGCATATTGTCATTGATGCGCAGCGTTTCACCCAACAACACCACGAGCTCCTTCTGCAGATGCTCAAGTGTTACTGATTTACTGACCACTCCGTGAAGACGTGAAGGCGAGAGATGGCTAATTAACCGCGCTTCCATCTCATTCGATGCCAGAATAATGCGTTGAATATGGCTATGGGTAAACGCGAGATCCCGCACGTGTGCCAGGCAATTACGACGCTCTTCCCGCGCATCGGAAAGTGAATAGATCAGCGAGAAAAAATTGGTCTGGTGAAGTGCCTTCTTAAAGCCCTCAAATCCACTAAATAAGTGCAACTGGTAATGGTTAAGGGGGGGCATAGCAAAAAGATGCTGTAGCCCAACAGCACTCATTGAACAATTTTCGATAATGGCGATGTGTCTTGTTGAATCGGTTTTTTCCATTCCTCGAACTCTCCATAGGCTGATATTAAACTCAGCTCTCTCATTCCCTGTGTACTACTGATCCAGGCATACATATCGGCGTTAGACCGCAATGACAGCCGTCGCATCGCACTGTTTTTCTGTGCACTTATCGTTTTATTGCTCTTCTTGAGCAAGGTGGCAATTTGATTAATCCCCCATCCCTTACCTAACAAACGTAATACTTTGCGTTCAGAGTGCGTGAGCGCAATAACGTGTTCGTCTTCAGCACCCTGAGGTTCTGGTGTTAATAACGTCTGGCTTATCCGTTCAGCACGCTCGCTACCGCCCCGGATAGCATTAATCACGCCGTCGATGGGTTCCATATCAGAAAGCAGCGTGCTTTCTGGTCGCATAAGCAACTCAACCGCTATCGGGTACAGAGGCCGAGAGACCAAGAAGATCCAGTGTATTTCCCGGTATTGGTTCAATAAACTGTAGTACTCTTCGAGTGAGCCCCGGGGGTTCCTATACTCACCTGAAATATCGGCGATAATCACATCTGCACGGCGTAACTGAAGCAACGTTAGCTCCTGCAGTGAGCGGCAAAAGGTCAATTCAAAATCGGGGAAGTGGCGTGCCATAACACCTGCAAACCCTTTTTGCATCACGGGTACCCGGCTAATGACTACGCAATGTTTACCATGTAATGACAACATAGACCCTCCGTGTCCATTTTTCATTTGATGAGTAACGTTAAAACGCATCAACGTAATAAATATTTTCGTCCCTGAGTGTAAAACAGATTAATACAAGCAGAAGATGAGATATGTTTCTGACTTAAGAAATGCCTAAAACGGCGATAATATCTCATAAAGCGCAAATAAATTTAATTACGAACTCATTAATATATCGACAATATAAATTTAGAATAACTAAATATAAATATTTTATGTTATCGCATTAATAATTCATCATGGTTATGAATTAAATCGAAAACCCTTTCCTGATACGGGTTGCAACTGTTTGCATAAATCTTGATCTGACCCACAGCAAGGGGTACTGCACTTTGTGTTAAAAGTAAGCATCACGGGCCAAACCGCTAACATCCATTTTCTCTTCAGGACAATACATGCAGGCAGATCGGTCAACGCAGCGTGCTATCACGCGGCTATGTATTCAGTGCGGTCTTTTTCTGCTCCAGCACGGTGCGGAAAGCGCGCTGGTCGAGGAACTCTCAACACGCCTGGGGCTGGCGTTAGGTATGGATAGCGTTGAAAGCGCGATCTCTTCAAACGCCATTGTGCTGACCACGATCAAAGATGGCCAATGCCTGACCTCCACCCGCAAAAACCATGACCGCGGCATTAACATGCACGTCGTCACCGAAGTGCAACATATCGTCATTCTTGCTGAGCATAAGCTGCTCGACCACAATGAGATTGAAAAAAAATTCAACCAAATAAAGCCATTACGTTACCCACGCTGGCTTGTCGTGCTTATGGTGGGGCTGTCGTGCGCCTGTTTTTGTAAGCTCAACAAAGGCGGCTGGGACGGCGCAATCATTACATTTTTCGCCAGCAGCATCGCGATGTATGTCCGTCAACTGCTGACACACCGGCAAATGCACCCACAAATCAATTTCTGTATTACCGCTTTTGTCGCCACCACGGTGTCTGGTCTACTGCTGCGCCTGCCGCAGTTTGCTAACACACCCACTGTTGCCATGGCCGCCAGTGTGCTTCTGCTGGTCCCGGGTTTCCCGTTGATTAACGCCGTCGCCGATATGTTTAAAGGGCACATTAATACCGGTCTGGCACGTTGGGCTATCGCCAGCCTTCTGACACTGGCGACCTGCATTGGTGTCGTTATGGCCATGACTCTCTGGGGGTTACGCGGATGGGCGTGATAGATTTTCTGCTGGCACTGGTGCAGGACATGCTTCTGGCCGCCATTCCTGCCGTTGGCTTTGCTATGGTCTTTAATGTTCCGCAACGTGCTCTCCCGTGGTGTGCCCTGCTGGGTGCGATTGGTCATGGGTCGCGAATGGTCATGATGACGGCTGGTTTTAACATCGAATGGTCGACATTTATGGCGTCTATGCTGGTCGGTAGTATCGGCATTCAGTGGTCGCGCTGGTATCTGGCGCATCCCAAAGTGTTCACCGTTGCCGCCGTTATCCCGATGTTCCCGGGCATATCTGCCTACACGGCGATGATTTCCGCGGTAAAAATCAGCCATTTTGGCTACACCGAGCCACAGATGATCCTCCTTCTGAGCAATTTCCTTAAGGCCTCTTCCATTGTCGGCGCGCTCTCAATTGGGCTGTCGATCCCGGGATTGTGGCTGTACCGCAAACGCCCACGCGTTTGATATTTGTGTTTTTCGCTGCCGTGGGGATAATCGTCCTGGTCCGTTTGGTGAAAATAAGGAAAGGTTGTGGCTAACCCAGGCAGCGAACTCCCCGCACACAATGAAGAATCCAGCCTGAAAGAGAAAATTTTTCAGAGCGCGATCGCGCTTTTCGCCGAATATGGTTTGAACGGTGCCCGCATGGAGCAAATCGCGGAAAAAGCAGGCACGACCAAACGCATGGTGGTTTACCATTTTAAGAACAAAGAAAACCTCTATCTTCTTGTGCTGGAGTATGTTTACACCCAAATCCGCGCCAGTGAGAAAGCGCTGAGTCTGGCGGGAATGCCACCGGTAGAAGCACTGGTCAACCTGGTAGAAGCCACCTTTGACTATCATGCCGATCACCCGGATTACATCCGCATTATCTGCATGGAAAACATGCAGCGAGGCCGCTTTATGCAGCAGTCGAGCTATCTGCGCCAGGTCAACCGTAGCGCGCTCGATCTGCTGGAAGCGATCCTGGACCGGGGTAAAGAAAAGCAGCTATTCAACCAGGCAGTTGACGCCCGCGACCTCCACCGTCTGATAAGCAGTTTCAGCTTTCACTACGTCGCCAATAGCTACACCTTCACATTGCTGTTTGAAGATGGAGCGGATGAACAGGCTCAGCGCCAGCACTACCGCAAAATGGCCGTTCAGGTGGCACTCCGCTATACCTGCCCATAAAATTGCTTGCAATTAAATCGCACACTATCTATATTCATTCCATGAACACGAAAACGAACGACACCACCGCTGCGCTCCTGCTGGATAACCAGCTCTGCTTTGCTCTCTATTCGGCAAATCTGGCGCTTAACAAGCTGTACCGGCAACTGCTGGCACCGCTGAACCTGACTTACCCGCAATACCTGGTGATGCTAGTGCTGTGGGAGCAGGATGACATTACGGTGTCGGACATTGGTGAGCGGCTGTTCCTTGACTCTGCCACCCTGACACCGCTGTTAAAACGTCTGGAAAGCGCCGGGCTGATAAAACGTCAGCGCTCGCGGAAAGATGAGCGTCAGGTCGCCGTCACGCTGAGCGACGAGGGACGTGCACTGCAGCAGCAGGCATCAGGGATCCCCCATGCGGTGGGATGCGCAGCGCAGTGTGATACTGACACGATGCTGGCGCTTAAGCAGCAGCTTGAACTTTTGCGACACCAGTTACACCACGCGTAAGGCTATACTTTACGCGTATTTATTTACTCATATATATCGCACGCTATTTAATAGCGCACATAAACGTAAGATGAGGAACCTGCCATGTCTTTAGAAAAAGTTGTTTATACCGCCAAAGCAAAAGCAACCGGAGGCCGTGACGGCCGTGCAACCTCTTCCGATGGAGTCCTGGACGTCAAACTGGGCGTGCCAAAAGAGATGGGTGGCATGGGGGGAGAAGTGACGAACCCTGAGCAGTTGTTTGCTGCCGGCTACTCTGCCTGCTTCCTGGGCGCGATGAAGTTTGTGGCCGCGCGCGACAAATTTACCCTGCCAAAAGAAGCCTTTATTGAAGGCGAAGTGGGTATTGGCCCGCTGCCAACCGGTTTTGGTATCGAAGCAAAACTGAACATCCATGTTGAAGGCATGGATCCTGCGGAAGCCAAAAAGCTGGTCGATGCAGCCCACATCGTTTGCCCGTACTCTAACGCAACCCGCGGCAACATCGACGTGACCCTGAATATCATCGCGTGATAAATACCTGATGGCACTGCGCTTATCAGGCCTACGACTGTAGCCCCGGTAAGCGCAGCGCCACCGGGGAAATCCCCTCCATCCCCTCATCCTCTCTGTGCTACCATAAGCTCATATCACGCCCGTAGTCATCAGTAGAGTAAGCGTTATGTCCTCCAGAATTCTGACCACCAGCATTGCTGGCATTGATGCCTTTATGCGCGACCCACGCGGTGTGTTGAGCCACGCCGAAGGCGGCACGGTTGCGGTTTTTGCCGACAATGCGCCGGCATTTTACGCCATCACACCGGAACGTCTGGCACAGCTCCTGGAGATCGAAGCGCAATTATCACGCCCGGCGAGCGATGTCATGCTGGATAACCAGTTCTTTGATGAGCCGGTTAACGCCCCGATGAGCGTTCCGATGGGAAAATTTGCTCTCTATGTGGGTTGGCAACCTGATGCGGATTTTCAACGGCAGGCCGCGCTGTGGGGGATTGCGTTAACACAACCCGCCACCGCTGAAGAACTCGCCGCGTTTACGGCCTGGTGGCAGGCAGAAGGTAAAGTCTTCACCCATATTCAGTGGCAGCAAAAGCTCGCGCGCCATCTTCAAATCACCCGCGCCAGCAATAATGGCCAGCCAAAACGCGATATCAACGCGTTTTCAGAACCGGATAAACAGATCCCTAACGGATTCCGAGGTGCGAAATGAAGAACGTCGGCGACCTGATGAAACGTCTGCAAAAAATGATGCCTGCCAACGTGAAGCCCGCTTTTACCACGGGTGAAGAACTGCTGGCGTGGCAAAAAGAGCAAGGAGAGATCCGCGCCGCCGCGCTCGCCCGTGAAAATCGGGCGATGAAAATGCAGCGCACCTTTAACCGCTCCGGTATTCGTCCCCTGCATCAGAACTGCTCATTTGATAATTATAAAATTGAGACCAACGGGCAGATGAACGCGCTTGCGGCCGCCCGTCAGTATGTGGATGAATTCGATGGCAACATTGCCAGCTTCATCTTTAGCGGCAAACCGGGTACCGGGAAAAATCACCTGGCTGCCGCTATCTGCAACGAGCTGCTCCTGCGCGGGAAATCGGTACTCATCATCACTGTGGCCGATATCATGTCCGCAATGAAAGATACCTTCAGCAACCGCGAAACCAGCGAAGAACAACTGCTGAACGACCTGAGTAATGTCGATTTACTGGTTATCGACGAGATTGGTGTGCAGACGGAATCCCGTTATGAAAAGGTGATCATTAACCAGATTGTCGACCGCCGTTCCTCGTCCAAACGACCTACCGGTATGCTGACAAACCACAATATCGACGAAATGACCCGCTTACTGGGTGAACGCGTTATGGATCGCATGAAGCTGGGTAACAGTCTGTATGTCATCTTCGACTGGGAAAGTTACCGTAGCCGCGTCACCGGAAAAGAGTATTAAGATAGTTCCAGGAATCGCCAGTGAGAAGGCGGTATATACTGGAATCACTTCCGGCCCAAAACGGACCTTTTTGAGAAATTTACGATGAAAAAACAGATTATTATCAGCACGCTTTTAGGCACCCTGTTGGTTACCGGCGCAGTGCAAGCGGCGTCCTGGCAGGATTCTCTGTCAAGCGCAGCAAACGAACTGACCAAAGAGAGCAGCAGCACTCAGGGCGGGCTTTCCGCGTCTTCCCTCACCAGTCTGCTGAGTAACAGCTCTCAGAGCCTGAGTGCGGGTACGATGAACAACGCGGCGGGCATTCTGGAATATTGCGCGAAGCAAAAACTGGCCTCCGTGACCGACGCGCAAAATGTCAAAAACCAGGTGCTGGGCAAACTGGGTCTGGATACCCAAGAGCAGAAAGCGGATACCAACTATATGGACGGGATTCAGGGTCTGCTTAACGCACAAAACGGCCAGCAGCTTAACCTGAGCACTATCGGCAACTCCTCTCTGGCAAAACAGGTGAAAACCAAAGCCTGCGATCTGGTGCTGAAACAAGGCGTTAATTTCATCTCCTGATCAACCCCATTTTCTGCCACAACACGCCGCGTTTAATGCGATAGCCTTGCAACGCGGCGTTAAATGAGCGTTTTCCCTGCCTGTCACCGTCTCAGCGTCCGTTTGTCAGGATGCGAGCACCTTCAAAAAAACGGTTTTCTAAACCAAATCCTAACAACAACACACTTTCGTGACACTAAAATTGCAGCTAAACGACATCGCAATTACATTGTAGTACCTAAAAAATATACAGTTAGCCAGCGAAGCACCTGGCGTCATGAGGATATGCTGTTGTCAGAATTAATATCCCTTATCCTTTTTCTGGCTTCTGTCGGTATTTATGCCTGGAAAGCCGGCCGTAACACCTGGTGGTTTATTGCCACGCTGGTGGTACTTGGCATTTTTATTATTTTAAACATTACCTTATACGCCAGCGATTACTTTACCGGTGACGGGATTAACGATGCGGTGCTCTACACCCTGACGAATAGCCTGACAGGCGCAGGTGTAGGTAAGTATATTCTTCCAGGGCTGGGCCTGATTGTCGCGCTGGTGGCGATTTTTGGCGCACTGGCCTGGGTGCTGCGTCGACGTCGCCATCATCCGCACCATCATGGTTACAGCCTGCTGGCACTTTTCCTGGCACTGGCCTCAGTCGACGCCAGTCCTGCATTCCATCAGATCACTGAGCTGGTAAAATCCCAGTCGCGCGATGGCGACCCAGATTTCGTGGCCTACTACAAAGAACCGTCGAAAACGATCGCCAACCCGAAACTCAACCTGGTCTATATCTACGGTGAAAGTCTGGAGCGCACGTACTTTGATGACGACGCGTTCCCGAACCTGACACCAGAGCTGGGCGCGTTGAAAAACGAAGGTCTCGATTTCAGCCACACCATGCAGTTGCCCGGCACGGATTACACTATCGCCGGAATGGTTGCCTCCCAGTGTGGCATCCCGCTGTTCGCACCTTTTGAAGGTAACGCCTCAGCCTCAATGTCGACATTCTTCCCGCAGAATGTTTGCCTGGGCGATATCCTGAAAAACTCCGGCTACGAAAACTATTTTGTCCAGGGGGCGAACCTGCGCTTTGCCGGAAAAGATGTGTTCCTGAAGTCCCACGGTTTTGACCACCTGTATGGCTCAGAAGAGTTAAAAACGACAGTTGCCGATCCAAACTACCGCAACGACTGGGGCTTCTACGACGATACGGTGCTGGACGAAACCTGGAAGAAATTCGAGGAACTTTCTCGTTCGGGCAAGCGCTTCTCCCTCTTTGCTCTGACGGTGGATACGCACCACCCGGACGGGTTTGTCTCACGCACCTGTAAACGCAGAAGCTATGATGTCGACGGCAAAAACAACAAGTCTTTCAGCGCCGTCACCTGTAGCCAGGAGCATATCGCCGCACTGATCGAGAAAATCAAAACCTCGCCGTACTTTAAAAATACCGTCATCGTCGTTTCGTCTGACCACCTGGCGATGAAAAACAGCGCATGGGATCAACTCAACAAGCAGGATCGCAGCAATCTGTTCTTCGTGCTTCGCGGCGACCAGCCGCAACAGGAGGTGATTGCCACCAGACGTAACTCAATGGATAACGGCGCGACGGTGCTGGATATTCTGGGCGGAGACAACTTTATTGGTCTGGGCCGCAGCACATTGTCGGGGCAATCTCTGTCTGAAGTCTTCCTCAACATGAA
Source organism: Enterobacter sp. 342 (assembly GCF_036663495.1). Lineage (NCBI taxonomy): Bacteria > Pseudomonadati > Pseudomonadota > Gammaproteobacteria > Enterobacterales > Enterobacteriaceae > Enterobacter > Enterobacter sp. 342. The sequence continues at coordinate 65,916 of NZ_JAWUEI010000003.1, read as the reverse complement.
GGAAAAAATCCTCGCGTGGAAGCCTGACATCATCCGCCTGTGGAACTTCCCGAAAGAGATGAAAGACTTCACCATCGATCAAAATAAAAACACGATTGCCTTCTCGGGCAGCAACTTCCGTCTGCCGCTGCTGGTGCGCGTATCGGATAATCGCGTCGAACCGCTGCCGGAAAGTGAGTACTCCGCCCCGCTGCGTTTCCAGTTGGCTGACTTTGCCCCTCGCGATAACTTCGTCTGGGTCGACAAGTGTTACAAAATGGGCCAACTCTGGTCTCAGCCGCTGGCACTTTCTACCGACTGGTGTGTCTCTCAGGGACAACTTGGCGGAGAGCAAACCGTGCAGCATGTGGATAAACCCCAGTGGAAAGGCAAAACCGCGTTTAAAGACACGGTGATTGATACCGCACGCTATCAGCACAACGTCGACATGCTGAAAATCGTCGATAACGATATTCGCTACAAGGCGGACAGCTTTATCTTTAACGTGGCCGGCGCGCCGGAAGAGGTGAAACAATTTAGCGGCATCTCGCGTCCGGAGTCCTGGGGACGCTGGTCAAATGCGCAGTTGGGCAACGAAGTGAAAATTGAGTACACCCATCCCCTGCCAGAACAATTTGACCTGGTGATCACGGCCAGGGCGTATGGCTCCAATGCGAATAAGCCCGTGCCCGTGCGCGTGGGTGATCAAGAGCAGACGCTAACGCTTGGAAACGAAGTGACCACTCACACGCTGCATTTTGAGAATCCATCCCGCAGCAATACCCTGGTGATTGTGCCGCCAGACCCACAGTCCACGAATGACGGAAATATCCTCGGTCATTCACCGCGTCAGTTGGGGGTCGGTATGGTCGAAATTAAAATTGTGAGTAATGCAGGCTAATGATCGCCCTCCTTAACATAACCGTTCGGCCAACTCGCTGTGAGGATGTTTTCGCCCTGCCCGCCATTGAACGCGCGGCGGGCGAACGTTTTCGACGCTATCCGGAGCTCGCCTGGCTTGCCGATGGCGAGGTTATTTCCGCTGAGCAGCATCTTGAGTATGCCGAACGCGGGCAAAGCTGGCTGGCGCTGGAGAATAACCGCCCCGTGGGGTTTATCCTCACCGAAGCGCATTCTTCATCGCTGTTTATTGTGGAACTCTCCGTCGCTCTGGACTGGCAGGGAAAAGGGATTGGCCGGCAGCTCATCGCCTGTGTAGCTGACCATGCCCGTAAGCTAGGGCTGGCATCGCTGACGTTAACGACGTTCCGGGACGTCGCGTGGAATGCGCCGTTCTATGCGCGGTTGGGGTTTGAACAAATTGCTGAGCTGACGCCAGAACTGCGTCAGAAAAGAGATGATGAAGTGGCGCATGGCTTAGCGTATGAATCCCGCTGTGCCATGCGCCTGTCACTTAATTAGAACGTTTCCCAGTTATCGCCGGCATCAGCGGTTGCCGCTTTACGCGACATTGCGGGTGCTGCAACAGTTTTCGCTGAAGCGAACTCGCGCGCCTTCATCTGCTCCTGCTGAATGCGGAACACCGCGACAGCCTGGGTCAGACGGCTCGCCTGCTCTTCCAGCGCCGCAGCGGCCGCGGCAGACTCTTCCACCAGCGAGGCGTTCTGCTGGGTCACACGATCCATCTCAGCCACTGCCAGACCCACCTGGTCAATACCGCGGCTCTGTTCGTCAGATGCAGACGCAATTTCGCCCATGATGTCGGTGACGCGAGTGACCGCATTCACGATCTCACCCATGGTTTCCCCGGCGCTTTCTACCAGAGTCGAACCCACTTCCACACGGCCAACAGAGTCTTCAATCAGGCTCTTAATTTCACGTGCCGCCTGGGCGCTGCGCTGTGCCAGGTTACGAACTTCACCTGCCACCACTGCAAAGCCACGGCCCTGCTCGCCCGCACGCGCCGCTTCTACCGCCGCGTTCAGTGCCAGAATGTTGGTCTGGAAAGCGATGCCGTCAATTACGCTGATAATGTCGGCAATTTTCTGCGAACTTCCGGCGATGTCACGCATGGTTTGCACCACATTATCCACCACTTTACCGCCTTTCTGCGCCGTTTCAGATGCACTCAGCGCCAGATGGCTTGCCTGACGGGCGTTTTCGGCGTTCTGCTTAACGGTCGCCGTCAGTTGTTCCATACTGGCAGCGGTCTCTTCCAGAGAAGCAGCCTGCTGTTCAGTACGGGAGGAGAGATCGTTATTGCCCATCGCGATTTCGCTTGCACCGCTGTAAATGGCGTTTGCGCCATTACGCACGTCGCCAACGGTACGCACCAGCTCACCCTGCATATGACGCAGCGAGTCAGCCAGTTCGCCCATCTCATTTGCACCTTCGACTTCAATGCGCTTCACCAGATCGCCGCTGGCGATATGGCGAATATTGTCGATCAGACGCGTCAGCGGAGAGATCAATGCCTGCTTAATGCCCAGCCAGACACCCACGATCACCAACAGCACGACAATCAGTACGCTAATCAGTACCCAAATGGCCTGGCTGAAGGAGCTGTTGCTATCTTCGACCGCAATCTGATACAGCTTGTCGTTCTGCTGCAGGTAGTTTACGTACTGCTTCTCAAAACCGTCCTGATAGCTCTGAGTCGGCTGGTCGAAGAAGGCGTTGATTTTGCCTGCACCCAGCAGTTGAATCAGCTCCGCCAGCGCACCGTGATAGATATCGTAGTTACGTTTGATTTCCATCGCTTCTGCGTCACTTTGACGCGAGTCGCGCGGCAGGGCTTCGTACGCAGCCCAGTTTTTTTCCGCCTGTTTCAGAGACACAGATGCAATTTGCATCAAATCGTTAACGGTCGCACCGCTGCCGATATTGCTCTGATCCATCATATAGCGGATGCCTGCACGGTTCAGGGTATTACGGGTTTGCAGCAACGCCACCCAGCTGGCGTTCAGCGTGGATTGTTGCTGGCGAATGGTTTGCAGGACGGTGAAGTTCTCTTTGTCATTCTTCAGAGCGTTAAAGAAAAGACCACCGGATGTGAGTTGTAAAAGGCCAAATATCGCTAAAACCAGCATTAGGCTGGTGACAATCTTGATACGGTTTAACATGTTTTCTCTTTCCATCAGACAGATAACAGAATTTTCGGCCTGGAAAGGGAAAACTTTACGAAAAACGTACTGAGAAGAGGGACTATTTCCCTCCTCTTGTGTTGATGATCACGATGATGATTTCAGCAGCTCAGATATGTCATTGAAAAGTGTGAGGGTTATCTCCAGTCCATTACGGTTTACGCGCTCACGAGATTGATAGCGGCGCTCTCCCGGCAATCGCGCCCCCTGCTGCGTCATCCCGCTGAAGAGTGTCTCGGCACGGGCCAGATGGACTGCGGCGTCATCTCCCAGAAAACGCGTCGGGTCAAGCGCCAGAATCAGTTCACCGCCGTAAGGCAGGCCGCCTGCGCCGTTATCCCACGCCAGCGATTCCGCACTGGTCATATCACCGATCAGCGGCCCGGCAAGCAGCTCCACCATCGCCGCCAGCGCCGATCCTTTATGCCCACCGAAGGTCAACATCGCGCCGTCGAGAATAGCCTGTGCATCGGTCGTCGGGTTGCCCTGAGCATTAATACCCCATCCTTCCGGCACGGGTTTACCCGCGCGCTGATGCAGCTGGATTTCACCCCGCGCCGCCGCACTGGTGGCCATATCAAAAATAAACGGCGGCTTATCGCCGCGCGGCCAGCCAAAAGCAATCGGGTTCGTGCCAAACAGCGGTTGCGTGCCGCCCGCAGGGGCGACCCACGCATGGCTCGGCGTGGTCGCCAGCGCCACCAGACCGGCCTCCGTCAACGGTTCGACGTCAGCAAACAGAGCAGAAAAGTGCACGCAGCGGTTAATCGCCAGTGCGGCGATACCACTGTGTCGCGCCTTTTCCATCAGCAGCGGCAGCGCACGTTCGAACGCCAGCAGGGAAAATGCCCCACCAGCGTCCGCTTTCACGATGGCGGGCGCGGTATTGGTGATCACCGGCTCTGCGTCTGGTGACACCTTCCCTTTACGCAGCGTTTCGACAATACCCAACAACCGCCACAAACCGTGCGAGGCGCAGCCGTCGCGTTCGCCGTGGGTGACGTTTTTCGCCACCGCGGCGGCGTGCGCCTCGCTGAATCCGTTCCCGCGCAGCACGTTAAATGCCAGCGCATAAGCCTCTGTTAACGAGAGGTTTACCATCTCCATGACTGACTCCTCTACTCTTCTTCGTCTCCGGTAAAGTTAGCCTGCGGCAGACAGGTTCGCTCGCCCCAGTAGTAAATGCCCAGCGACATCACCGCCACCACCACCGTATCCCACGGATGACCAATCACCCCTGTGCCGCCAAAACTGCCCAGCCACGAGAACAGCATAATCAGCGCGTAGAAAGCGATTAACCACAGGGAAGATTTCACCTGCTGCGCCAGACTCACCGTGTGGACAGGCACTTTTGATTTGCATAGCACGTAGACCACGAACATCACAATCTGCAACCCCAGCAGCCATGACAGCGTCCCCCAGCCAGACCAGAAGACAATCAGGGCTGAAATCACAAACGACACCGGGCCGATAATCCCGAAGGCACGCACGCGGAACGGGCGCGGCAGATCAGGCGCATTACGGCGCAGCCCCGCCGCCGTGACCGGGGCAATGGCATAGCTCAGTACCAGCGCCGCCGACACCACGCTAATCAACTGCTCCCAGGACGGGAACGGCAGCGTCCAGAAGATAGACATGGCGAAAGTCAGCCACAGGGCCGGGCGCGGAATGCCGGACTCCTTATCAATGTGGGTAAACGCCTTAAAGAACGTCCCCGCTTTCGCCCAGCCATAAATCACGCGCGGTGTCGCGTTCATATAGATATTGCCGGTGCCGCTCGGGGAGACAATCGCGTCGCACACCACCATAAATGCCAGCCAGCCCATACCGAGCGTAATGGCAATATCGCGGTACGGTAGCGAGAACTGTTTGCTGATTTCCGCCCAGCCGCTGCCGAGCATTTCGGTTGGGATACTGCCAAGAAACGCCAGTTGCAACAGCACGTAGATAATGGTCGACAACACCACAGATAAAATCAGCGCAACCGGGATGGTCCGCTGCGGATTTTGCACTTCACTCGCCACAGAGATAATCGGTGTCAGCCCCAGGTAGGCAAAAATAATCCCCCCGGCGCTGATCGCCGCCTCAACGCCTGACATACCAAACGGCGCAATCCCCTTAACGTGCAGGTTTTCAGGCTTGAAAAAGGTAAACAGGGTGACGACAACCGCCAGCGGCACCAGAAACTTCAGAATACTGATGATGTTGTTGGAGCGGGCGAACGTTTTTACGCTGTAGTAGTTCAGGCCAAAGAAGAAACAGAGCAGTAAAAACTGCACCACCCAGCCCAGCAGCGTCGGGTCGCTTGAGTCTGGTTGCGTCAGCATCGGGAACCAGGCGGCCGCGTACTGGCGCGCGGCAACAATCTCAATGGAGATCAGGCTTGAGAACGCAATCAGCGTAATAAAACCCAGCAGATACCCCATCAGCTCGCCGTGGGAAAACACCGGATAGCGGATAATCCCCCCGGCGCGCGGCAGTGCCGCCCCCAGTTCGCAATAGACAATCCCCAGCAGCAGCACGGCAATCCCGCCGATAACCCACGAGGCAATACCCGCTGGCCCGGCAATGGAGGCCACATGGCTTGCAGCAAACAGCCAGCCGGAGCCGAAGATAGCCCCAAGACCAATAAACGTCAGATCGGTTAACGTGAGCTGCTTTTTAAATTTCCCTGACTCAACAACGCGGGACGATGTTTGATGCGTAGAGTGAATCGTCATGGTCATGCCCTTCAGTCAACAGAGGGGGAAATGGCTTCCCGGGTCCACTGCCCGTTAATCAGGCGCAGCAGGTTCAGAGGGTTAGCATCCTGGACAGCAGGCGGCAGCAGTGTAGCGGGCACATTCTGCAGGCACACCGGACGCAGAAAACGTTCGATGGATTTTGTTCCGACGGAGGTCCCACGTGAATCGGTGGTGGCAGGCCACGGGCCGCCGTGCACCATCGCATCGCACACTTCCACCCCGGTCGGATACCCGTTGAACAACACGCGCCCGGCCTTTTCACTCAGGGCAGGCAGCAGGCGTTGCGCCAGCGGACCGTCATCGGATTCGGCGTGCACCGTTGCCGTCAGTTGGCCCTGGATGGCACGCAGAACGGCCCGCATTTCAGCCTCGTCAGCCACTTCCACCAGCACCGCCAGCGGGCCAAACACCTCATGCTGCAACAGAGGATCCTGCGCCAGCAGCAGCGAAACCGGGGCCTGATACAGGCGAGCCTGCGCGCGTCCGCTAACAGAATCATCAGAGCCTGCCAGCCGCTGAATCGCGGGATGCGCCTCAAACGCGTGGACACCTTCTTCGTAGTGGGCAAGCGTCGGAGCATTGAGCATGGTCTGTGCCGGAGCTTGATCCACCGCCTCTTTCAGCGTCTGCGTGAAGCGGGTCATGCCTTCGCCACGTAAGGCCAGGATCAGACCTGGCTTAGTACAAAACTGCCCGCTGCCGAGGGTAAAAGAGGCCACCAGTTCCTTCGCCAGAACCTCTGCCCGGGAGGCTAACGCCTGCGGCAGAATAATCAGCGGGTTAATCGCTGACATCTCCGCAAAGACCGGGATCGGCTGCGGACGCTGCTGCGCAAGCTGCCAGAGCGCCTTACCGCCGCGCAAAGAACCGGTAAACCCGACCGCCTGGATCGCCGGATGACGCACCAGCTCTGCGCCAATGTCGGTGCCGAAAATCATGTTAAAAACGCCCGCAGGAAGGGCGGCTTTCTCCACCGCACGCACAATCGCCTGAGCGGTGATCTCCGCGGTTGCCATATGCCCCGGATGGGCTTTCACCACCACCGGGCAGCCCGCCGCCAGTGCAGAGGCGGTGTCGCCCCCTGCGGTGGAGAAAGCCAGCGGGAAATTGCTGGCACCGAATACCGCCACCGGGCCCAGCGCCGTCAGATACTGGCGCAGATCCGGGCGCGGTAGCGGCTGACGCGCAGGGAGTGCGGTATCAATGCGCACGCCGAAGGCATCACCCCGACGCAGCACGCCAGCGAACATGCGCAGCTGATTGCTGGTCCGGGCGCGCTCTCCCTGCAAGCGCGGCAGCGGCAGCGCCGTCTCCTGGTGGGCTATCGCGAAAAAGTCCTCGCCGAGTAAATCCAGCTCGTCGGCGAGGATATCGAGAAAGCGGGCGCGCACCTCGGGTGACGTCTGTGAGTAGATCGGGAATGCCTGTTCAGCCGCCAGCGCCGCAGCGGCGGCCTCCTCGCGGGAGGCCGGGTAAAAGCGGTATCCGGTGGGTTCACCGTCAGCGGCACGCAGGCCCGGCAGCGTCGCCTCACCGCTTGCCACGCGGCGTCCGGCGATAAACTGCTGGCCTTTTACAGAGAGAGATAAAGTCATCGTCACTCCTTTACTTAAAGGCCGACGTCAGGCAGTTGTGGGCGAGTCGCCAGCGCCTTCTCGACAATCGCTACCACCTGCGCACGGGTTTCCCCTTCCAGCGCCAGGCGTGGCGGGCGGGTAATGGCGCTGCCGCGCCCCAGCAACTCTTCGCAAAGCTTGATGCACTGCACCAGATCCGGACGCGCATCCAGATGCAGCAGCGGCATAAACCAGCGGTAAAGCGCCATCGCTTCTTCATAGCGCTGCTGTTTTGCCAGGCGGAACAGCGTCTCCCCTTCACGTGGGAACGCGTTCGACATCCCCGAGATCCAGCCTTCCGCTCCCACGGCGATGCTCTCGACCACCACGTCATCCAGCCCGGCAAACAGCACAAAGCGGTCGCCAACGGAATTGCGCAGGTCGATAAAGCGGCGGGTATCCCCGGAAGAGTCTTTAAAGCAGACGATGTTGTCGCAATCGGCGAGCGTCGCCAGGATGTCCGGCGTCACGTCGTTTTTGTAGATTGGCGGGTTGTTGTACACCATGATAGGCAGGTCAGTGGCGGTTGCCACGCTGCGGAAGTGGGCCGCTGTTTCATGCGGTTTTGACGAGTAAACCAGCGCAGGCATCACCATAATACCGTCCACGCCCACACGCTCGGCCTCTTTCGCCATCTTCTGCGCAAAGGCGGTGGTAAATTCTGCGACACCGGCGATAACCGGGATCTGGCCACCCGCCGCGTCTTTCGCCACTTCGATAATTTGCAGCTTTTCCTGCGTGGTCAGAGAGGTGTTCTCGCCCACGCTGCCGCACACTACCAGGCCGGAAACACCATCCTTGACCAGGTTTTTCATCACCGCATGGGTGGCATCCAGGTCGAGAGAGTAATCGCTGCGAAACTGGGTGCTGACTGCCGGGAATACACCGCTCCAGTGAATGGCTTTCTTGCTCATGTTCGGTTCCTTGTCGTCAATTTGTTAAATCAAAGTGAATGAATGGTGAATATTCACTGACAGATTGACGTTTCAGGCGTCCGACGGCTTGGTGGTTTTCCTCCTCTTTGATGACGAAATTAGCACAGTGCGTTTGTCTTACCCGGCCAGCGTGACGCGAAAATCACGCGGCGTAGAGCCGGTCATGGCCTTGAACTGGCGGCTAAAGGCGCTGTGATCGGTATAGCCACATTGCAGGGCAATATCGGTAATCGGCGTATCGCCCGCCAGCAGCTCAGTCGCTTTTTCCAGACGGACTTTGTGGATCATCTGACGCGGGGTGAGGTGAAAAATGCGCTTACAGTAGCGCTCAATTTGCGCCACCGACATACCGCTCAGCGCGGTCAGCTCCTCCATGGCGATCGGCCGGTGGTAATGCTTGCGGATATGATCGTCGACGATCGCCAGCCGTTGCCACGCCGGGTGTCGCGCCTGCGCTTCCTGTAAGTCGTGCGAAATGCCCGCCATGCCGATCACCTGGCCCTGCGCATCCCGCAGCGCCAGTTTCTGGGTCAGACACCAGCCGCGCTCACGGCCGTTATAGAGATGCATCTCCAGCTGATCGCGCAGCGTCACCCCTTCGCGCAGCACCCGCATATCCTGCTCGGTATAGCCCTGCCCCAGCGCGGAAGGGAAAACATCGGCAGAGGTTTTCCCCAGCAGCGAAGCCACCGTCTTAAATCCGCAGCGACGCGCAAGGGTCATATTGACCATCAGATAGCGCGCCTGCACGTCTTTGACAAAAAACACCACATTAGGAATGGCATTGAGCAGCGGCGCAATCAACGCCATCGCATGAAGCAAAGTCTGGATATTGTCCGGACGCTGGTGCGCCAGCCCTTCACAAATCTGGCTCAGTTCAGTCACTTCCAGTGCTGGCGAGGGTGCCAGCGCATCATCAATTACACAGGACATAACGCTTCCTCCCGATCAGTGAGCTGGATCTTTATTAACTTTTCGTTAACTCATCAAGCGCCCTTACCGCGTTTTGCGATCCTGCCACAGGTTTATGATTTACCCCGTTTCATCCACTAGCGCAGTCGCCTTTTTTGGTTTACCACACCACCAACAGAATGATTAATAAGAAATAAATATGAATTTAACTTAAGAGTAAAACCGGTCACTGTGCTGATTTCGTCATTTCTGGTGACGAAAGCGATCAAGCAGGAATCCCGGCCTTACGCCAGCATTTAGCAACAAGGTGTTAACTTTCCGGAGATCCCATGACAGCGCAACACAGCGAACTGAGAGTAATTGACTCCCACACCGGCGGCGAACCGACCCGCCTGGTCATCGACGGTTTTCCGGATCTGGGCGCAGGAAACATGGCCGAGCGCCGGGACCGCTTCGCCCGCGACTACGACGACTGGCGCAAAGCCATTATTCTTGAGCCACGCGGTAACGATGTCCTGGTCGGCGCCCTGCTGTGCGAGCCGGTATCACCGCAGGCCACCGCCGGGGTCATCTTCTTCAACAACAGCGGTTTTCTGAACATGTGCGGTCACGGGACGATCGGGCTTGTCGCCTCGCTGGCCTGGCTTGGCCGCATTCAGCCCGGCAAACATCTGATTGAAACCCCGGTGGGTGATGTGACCGCCACGCTGCACGAAGACGGCAGCGTCTCGGTAGAAAACGTCCCGGCGTATCGCTGGCGCAAACATGTGCAGGTTGAAACCGCTCACGGTACGGTCACGGGCGATATCGCCTGGGGTGGAAACTGGTTCTTCCTCGTCAACGATCATCCTTTTGCAGTGACGCCGGACAAGATCCCGCAGTTAACGGAGTATGCCTGGGCGATCCGGGAAGGGTTAGAACGTGCAGGTATTCGTGGCGAAAATGACGGCATTATCGACCATATTGAACTCTTCGTCGACGATGACCGTGCAGACAGCCGCAGCTTTGTGCTCTGCCCGGGAAAAGCCTGGGATCGCTCGCCCTGCGGCACCGGCACCAGCGCCAAGCTGGCCTGTCTGGCAGAAGACGGCAAACTCAGGCCGGGAGAAACCTGGCGACAGGCGAGCATCATCAGCAGCGAATTTACCGCCCATTTCGTGCCACAGGGTAGCAAGATCATCCCGACGATCCGTGGTGAGGCGTGGGTCTGCGGCGATAACCGGTTGATCCTTAATCCTGACGATCCGTTCCGCTGGGGGATTACGTTGTGACCGACACCGACGTCATTGTCATTGGTGCCGGGATCATCGGTGCCGCCTGTGCCTGGCAACTGGCAAAACGCGGGCAGCAGGTCACGCTGATCGACGACGGTAACGCGGGCGCAACGGCGGCAGGGATGGGACATCTGGTGTGCATGGATGACGACCCCGCCGAGCTTACCCTTTCAGCCTGGTCTCTGGCACGCTGGCGGGAACTGACGCCCCGGATGCCGGAAAGCTGCGCCTGGCGCGGGTGTGGCACGCTGTGGCTGGCGGAAACGCCGCAGGAGCTTGAACTGGCAGAAGAAAAACAACGGCGGATGGCGCAACACCAGGTCGCCAGCGACATGCAGACCCGCGACCAGCTTGCCGCACGTGAACCCCTGCTCACCTCCCGGCTCAGCGGCGGGCTGTGGGTACCCGGAGACGGGATTGTCTACGCGCCAAACGTTGCCCGCTGGTTTATGGATGATGGCGATGTCACGCATCTTCGTGACCACGCCCTCGCAGTCGATGCCCCTTACGTTACCCTGCACAGCGGCAAGCGCCTGCGTGCGCGCGCCATCGTCATCGCCTGCGGTCTGGGGGCCAACGCGCTGCTTGGTGAAAACTGGCTACGGGCGAAAAAAGGCCAACTGGCGATCACCGATCGCTACGCCCCGTTGCTCAGCCACCAGCTGGTAGAGCTGGGATACGGTGCCAGTGCCCATGCGGGCGGCACCTCGGTGGCGTTTAACGTCCAGCCGCGTCCCACCGGACAACTGCTGATTGGCTCTTCACGCCAGTTCGACAATACCGACCGCGAGCTGGATTTACCGCTTCTGGCCACCATGATGGCGCGCGCGCGTCATTTTCTCCCCTCGCTGGAGAACCTCAATATCATTCGTTGCTGGAGCGGCTTTCGCGCCGCGTCGGCAGACGGCAACCCGCTCATCGGCCCGCATCCTGCCCGGCCGGGTATCTGGCTGGCACTTGGGCACGAAGGGCTGGGCGTCACCACTGCCCCCGCAACCGCCGAACTGCTCTGCGCGCAGATCCTCGGTGAACGCCCACCCGTTTCACCGGATGCCTGGCTCCCCGCGAGGCTGCAAAAACAGGAGGCCATTGCATGACGACCCTGAACCTGATTATCGAAGGCGAACCCTGCGACGTTCCTGCTGGCATCAGCATCGCAGCGGCGCTGGCACTCACGGGTAGCGGCGTGACGCGACGTTCGGTCAGCGGTGAGCTGCGCGCCCCCTTCTGTGGTATGGGCGTTTGCCAGGAGTGTCGCGTCACGGTGAATGGACGACGGGTACTGGCCTGCCAGACGGAATGTCAGCCCGATATGGTGATTGAAAGGAGCCAACATGCGAACGTTTGAGTGCGAGATCCTTGTCCTCGGAGCCGGGCCAGCCGGGCTGTCGGCGGCACTGGCCGCCGCACGCTGTGGAAAATCGGTGATGGTGCTTGACGACAACCCGCGCCCTGGGGGGCAAATATGGCGTGATGGCCCGCAGGTTTCGTTGCCTCCTCGCGCCTTACGCCTGCGGCAGGCAGTGGCGGAACAGCCAGCTATTACGCTGCTGAACGGTGCCCGGTTGATTGCCCGCTCTGAACCGCATTGCGTTGTTTTTGAAACCGCAGACAGTTGCGGTGAGATCCGCTGGCAGCGGTTAATTCTATGCTGCGGCGCACGGGAACTCTCCCTGCCGTTTCCTGGCTGGACGCTTCCCGGCGTAACGGGAGCTGGTGGGCTACAGGCACAGATTAAACATGGCCTGCCGCTCAACGGCGAGCGGGTCGTCATTGCTGGCAGCGGGCCACTGCTGCTGGCGGTCGCCGGTACGGTGAAACGCGCAGGCGGAAATATCGTCGCCATCATCGAACAGGCACCAGTGAGTGCGCTGGCCCGGTTCGCGGCTGGGCTCTGGCGCTGGCCAGAAAAACTGCTCCAGCTCGGCGAGCTTTTTCCGTCCCACTATCACCTGGCAAGCCAGGTCACCCATGCCCGTGGGGAGACACATCTTCATTCTGTGACCGTGCGTCACGGGGAGAAAACACGTGAGATAGCATGCGACAGGCTGGCTATCGGCTATGGACTGGTGCCCAATATTGAACCCGGTCTTCTCTTCGGCTGCACAACCGAAAATCAGGCTATCCGGGTCGATGCCTCTCAACGCACCAGCGTGCAGGATATCTATGCTGCGGGGGAGTGCACCGGGTTTGGCGGCAGCGAACTGGCGCTGGCAGAAGGGGAAATTGCAGGTTATAGCGCGGCGGATAACCCCGGGAAAGCAGAAAAGGCCATCGCAACCCGCGCACGCTGGCAGCGTTTTGCCCGGGCGCTCCATGCCACCTTCGCCTTACCGGAATCATTAAAAGACGTTGCCACTGCCGACACCCTGCTCTGCCGCTGCGAAGATGTGCGCTGTGGCGATGTGCAACATGCCGAAAGCTGGCAGGCGGCGAAGCTCGCCTCGCGCTGTGGTATGGGCGCGTGCCAGGGGAAAACCTGCGCCACCAGCGCCCGCTGGCTGTACGGCTGGCCGCTGCCGCAACCGCGCGAGCCGCTTTCTCCCGCACGTATCGACACGCTGATACACCTGGCAAAACCGGAGGGCTGAGTTACTCCTCTTCCCCGCGTTCGGCAATATGGCGGTTGCCGAGCGCGATAAACTCTTCCAGCAGCGCCGTCAGCTGCTTCATTTTCTCCGGCGTGTATTCCGCTTCAATCTGCTGATAGGCCTCTTCCACCTGCGCCTGGGCGTGTTCGTACAGCGCATTCCCCTCTTTGGTCAGCGACACGTACAGCTTGCGCTGGTCGTTCACCGGCTTTAAGCGCAGCACCAGTCCGTCGCGCTCCATGCGCGTCAGAATGCCCGTCAGGCTCGGGCGCAAAATACAGGTCCGAAACGCGAGGTCGTGAAAATCCATCGACGGATGTTCAGCCAGCACGCGCACAATGCGCCACTGCTGTTCGGTCAGGTTATGCCGCTTCACAATCGGGCGGAAGTAAGACATCGCCGCTTCCCGCGCCTGCAACAGCGCGATGGTTAATGAATCATGCATAGCCTCTCCCCACCAGTCATTAACAAGTAAACAATTACACAAAAGATGTTTTTATAAACAACTCGTTTTACGTCAAAAAGTCTAACAGAAACAATCTGATTTTATTAACCATATGATAAATAAATACTTAATTATTTAGATGTAAATTTATTGTTATTCATATCACAAATTTTTCACTTCTGATTGCGAAACGAACAGCAAAAGCATAAAACCAGATCATTAATATATTAACGAAATCACAACCCGGACTTTCAGGGTGAGGAGTAGTCAATGAAAGGTACTGTTTTTGCCGTCGCATTGAACCATCAAAGCCAGCGTGATGCCTGGCGCGACGCGTTTGAAAAGGCCCCCTACACCACGCCGCCAAAAACGGCGGTGTGGTTTATCAAACCGCATAACACCGTGATCCGTGCAGGCGAGCCCATTCCGTTCCCACAAGGGGAAACGGTGTTAAGCGGTGCGACGGTGGCACTGGTCGTGGGTAAAACTGCCAGCAAGGTGCGCGTGGAAGACGCGGCGGCATACATCGCGGGATATGCGTTAGCCAATGAAGTGAGCCTGCCGGAAGAGAGTTTTTATCGCCCGGCGATCAAAGCCAAATGCCGTGACGGTTTTTGTCCGCTGGGTGAGCTTGTCGCCGTTGATAACGTCGATAACCTGGCCATCATCACCGAAATCAACGGCCGCGAAGCTGACCACTGGAACACGGCCGATTTGCAGCGCAATGCCGCCGAACTGCTCAGCGCCCTGAGCGAATTCGCCACCCTCAATCCCGGTGATGCCATTCTGCTCGGTACTCCGCATTCCCGCGTCCCCCTGCAGCCCGGCGATCGCGTGCGCGTTCTGGCGAAAGGTTTTCCCCCGCTGGAAAACCCGGTGGTGGATGAACGCGACGTAGCCATCGCACACGGCCCGCACCCGCATGCCACGCTGTTTGCCCTGGGGTTGAACTACGCCGACCACGCCAGCGAACTGGACTTCAAACCGCCCACCGAGCCGCTGGTGTTTATCAAAGCCCCGAATACCTTTAACGGTGATAACCAGACGTCGGTACGCCCGGACAACGTTGAGTACATGCACTACGAGGCGGAGCTGGTGGTGGTCATCGGCAAAACCGCGCGCAAGGTGAGTGAAGCCGACGCAATGGACTACGTGGCGGGCTATACGGTGTGCAACGACTACGCCATCCGCGACTATCTCGAAAACTACTATCGCCCGAATCTGCGCGTCAAAAGCCGCGACGGGCTGACCCCGATTTCCCCCAACATCGTGCCGAAAGCGGCCATCCCCGACCCGCACAACCTGGCTCTGCGCACCTTCGTTAACGGCGAATTACGCCAGGAAGGGACCACGGCAGACCTGATCTTCAGCATCCCGTTCCTGATTGCGTACCTGAGCGAATTTATGACCCTGCAACCGGGTGACATGATTGCCACCGGCACGCCGAAAGGGCTTTCCGACGTGGTGCCGGGTGACGAAGTGGTGGTGGAAGTGGAAGGCGTGGGCCGCCTGGTGAACCGAATTGTCAGTGAGGAGACGACAAAATGAAAAAGATAAACCATTGGATCAACGGCAAAAACGTGGCGGGAAGTGACTACTTCCACACCACTAACCCGGCGTCTGGCGAGGTGCTGGCAGAAGTGGCCTCCGGCGGCGAAGCCGAAATACACCAGGCCGTTGCGGCGGCAAAAGAGGCATTCCCGAAATGGGCTAACCTGCCGATGAAAGAGCGCGCGCGCCTGATGCGTCGTCTGGGCGATCTGATCGACCAGAACGTGCCCGAGATCGCCGCCATGGAGACCGCCGACACCGGCTTGCCGATCCACCAGACCAAAAACGTGCTGATCCCACGCGCCTCGCACAACTTCGAGTTTTTCGCCGAAGTGTGCCAGCAGATGAACGGCAAAACCTACCCGGTCGACGACAAGATGCTGAATTACACCCTGGTGCAGCCGGTGGGTGTTTGCGCGCTGGTGTCGCCGTGGAACGTGCCGTTTATGACCGCCACCTGGAAGGTTGCGCCATGCCTGGCGCTGGGCAATACCGCAGTGCTGAAGATGTCTGAACTCTCCCCGCTGACGGCCGACCGTCTGGGCGAGCTGGCGCTGGAAGCAGGTATTCCAGCCGGCGTGCTGAACGTAGTGCAGGGCTACGGTGCCACCGCAGGCGATGCGCTGGTGCGTCATCACGATGTGCGCGCCGTGTCATTCACCGGCGGGACGGCTACCGGGCGAAACATCATGAAAAACGCCGGGCTGAAAAAATACTCCATGGAATTGGGCGGAAAATCCCCGGTGCTGATTTTTGAAGATGCCGACATTGAGCGCGCGCTGGATGCCGCCCTGTTCACCATCTTCTCCATTAACGGCGAGCGCTGCACCGCGGGCTCGCGCATCTTCATTCAGCAGAGCATCTACCCGGAATTCGTCAAACGCTTCGCCGAACGCGCCAACCGCCTGCGCGTGGGCGACCCGACCGATCCAAACACTCAGATCGGCGCGCTGATCAGCCAGCAGCACTGGGAGAAAGTCTCCGGCTACATCCGTCTCGGTATTGAAGAAGGTGCGACCCTGCTGGCGGGCGGGCCGGATAAACCGACCGATCTGCCTGCGCACCTGAGAGGCGGCAACTTCCTGCGCCCAACCGTGCTGGCGGATGTCGATAACCGCATGCGCGTGGCACAGGAGGAGATCTTCGGGCCGGTGGCCTGCCTGCTGCCGTTTAAAGACGAAGCGGAAGGTCTGCGCCTGGCCAACGACGTTGAGTACGGTCTGGCGTCGTACATCTGGACCCAGGACGTGAGCAAAGTGCTGCGCCTGGCGCGCAACATTGAAGCCGGCATGGTGTTTGTGAACACCCAGAACGTGCGCGACCTGCGTCAGCCGTTTGGCGGCGTGAAGGCCTCCGGCACCGGGCGCGAAGGCGGCGAGTATAGCTTTGAAGTGTTCGCCGAGATGAAAAACGTCTGTATCTCAATGGGCGACCATCCGATTCCAAAATGGGGAGTCTGATATGGGCAAGTTAGCGTTAGCGGCAAAAATTACCCACGTTCCGTCGATGTACCTTTCTGAGCTGCCGGGGAAAAACCACGGCTGCCGTCAGTCGGCCATCGACGGGCACAAAGAGATCAGCAAGCGCTGCCGTGAGCTGGGCGTCGATACCATTATCGTTTTCGACACCCACTGGCTGGTGAACAGCGCGTACCACATCAACTGTGCGGACCATTTTTCCGGCATCTACACCAGCAACGAGCTGCCGCACTTTATCCGCGACATGACCTACGACTACGACGGTAATCCTGAGCTCGGCCAGTTGATCGCCGACGAAGCGGTGAAGCTTGGCGTGCGGGCCAAAGCGCACAACATCCCGAGCCTGAAGCTGGAGTACGGCACGCTGGTGCCGATGCGCTATATGAACAGCGACAAGCACTTCAAAGTGATCTCCATTTCCGCGTTCTGCACCGTTCACGACTTTGCCGACAGCCGCAAGCTCGGCGAAGCCATCGTCAGCGCGATTGAGAAATACGATGGCACGGTCGCGGTGCTGGCCAGCGGGTCGCTGTCGCACCGTTTTATTGACGACCAGCGCGCGGAAGAAGGGATGAACAGCTACACCCGCGAGTTCGACCGCCAGATGGACGAGCGGGTGGTAAAGCTGTGGCGCGAAGGCCAGTTCAAAGAGTTTTGCAGCATGCTGCCGGAGTACGCCGACTACTGCTACGGCGAGGGCAACATGCACGACACGGTGATGCTGCTGGGGATGCTCGGCTGGGACAACTACGACGGCAAGGTGGAGTTTCTCACCGAGCTGTTTGCCAGTTCCGGTACCGGCCAGGTCAACGCTGTTTTCCCCCTGCCTGCTTAAGGAGCCACCATGCCGCATTTTATCGCTGAATGTACCGACAATATCCGCGAGCAGGCCGACCTGCCGGGATTGTTCGCCAAAGTGAACGAGGCGCTGGCCGCCACGGATATCTTCCCGCTCGGCGGTATCCGCAGCCGCGCGCACTGGCTGGATACCTGGCAGATGGCCGACGGCAAACACGATTACGCCTTTGTGCATATGACCTTGAAAATCGGTGCCGGGCGAAGCCTGGAGAGCCGTGAGGCCGTGGGTGAGATGATGTTTGAGCTTATCAAAACGCATTTCGCGGATCTGATGGCAGCTCGCTATCTGGCGCTGTCATTTGAGCTCGACGAGCTTCACCCGACGCTCAATTACAAACAAAACAACGTGCACGCGTTGTTTAAGTAGACATCTTTTCGCCCGGTGGCGCTTCGCTTACCGGGCCTACAACGGCTCGAACGTAGGCCGGGTAAGCGAAGCGCCACCCGGCAACAGCCGCACAAAGGATACGCCATGCTCGATAAACACACCCATACTCTGATCGCCCATCGTCTGCACCAGGCGGAGCAATCCCGCGAGCAGATCCGCCAGATCTCGCTGGACTACCCGACGATCACCATCGACGACGCCTACGCCGTGCAACGCGAATGGGTCAGCCTGAAAATCGCCGAAGGCCGCGTACTGAAAGGCCATAAGATCGGTCTGACCTCCAAAGCAATGCAGGCCAGCTCGCAGATCAGCGAACCGGATTACGGTGCGCTGCTGGACGACATGTTCTTCCACGACGGCAGCGACATCCCCGTCGATCGCTTTATCGTTCCGCGCATCGAAGTGGAGCTGGCCTTCGTTCTGGCCAAACCGCTACGCGGCCCAAACTGCACGATCTTCGATGTCTACAACGCCACGGATTACGTGATCCCGGCGCTGGAGCTGATCGACGCCCGCTGCCACAACATCGATCCCGACACCCAACGCCCGCGCAAAGTGTTCGACACCATCTCCGACAACGCCGCCAACGCTGGGGTGATCCTCGGTGGTCGCCCGATTAAACCCGACGAGCTGGATCTGCGCTGGATCTCCGCCCTGCTCTATCGTAACGGCGTGATCGAAGAGACCGGCGTCGCCGCAGGGGTACTGAACCATCCGGCGAACGGCGTGGCATGGCTGGCAAATAAACTGGCCCCGTACGACGTGCAGCTTGAACCGGGGCAAATCATCCTCGGCGGTTCGTTTACCCGCCCGGTGCCCGCCAGCAAGGGCGATACCTTCCATGTCGATTACGGCAACATGGGCTCCATCAGTTGCCGCTTCGTCTAGGAGACAACCATGCAAAACGCATTCAAAACGGCGCTGAAAGCCGGAACGCCGCAGATCGGTTTATGGCTGGGGCTGACCAGCAGCTACAGCGCCGAACTGCTGGCAGGTGCGGGCTTCGACTGGCTGCTGATCGACGGTGAACACGCGCCAAACAATGTGCAAACCGTCTTAACGCAGTTACAGGCGATTGCGCCTTACGCCAGCCAGCCGGTCGTGCGCCCGTCGTGGAACGACCCGGTGCAGATCAAACAACTGCTCGACGTGGGCGCGCAAACCCTGCTGGTACCAATGGTACAAAACGCCGATGAAGCCCGGCTGGCGGTAAGCGCTACCCGTTATCCCCCTGCGGGTATTCGCGGTGTGGGCAGTGCGCTGGCCCGTGCGTCACGCTGGAACCGTATCCCGGATTACCTGCAACAGGCGAACGATGCCATGTGCGTACTGGTGCAAATTGAAACCCGCGAGGCACTGAAAAATCTACCGCAGATCCTGGATGTAGAAGGGGTTGACGGGGTGTTTATCGGCCCGGCGGATCTCAGCGCCGACATGGGTTTTGCGGGTAATCCGCAGCACCCGGACGTACAGGCCGCTATCGAACAGGCCATTGCCCAGATACGCGACGCAGGCAAAGCGCCCGGCATCCTGATGGCGAATGAAGCGCTGGCAAAACGCTATCTCGAACTCGGCGCATTGTTTGTCGCCGTCGGCGTTGATACCACCCTGCTCGCCCGCAGCGCCGAAGCCCTGGCAGCGCGATTTATCGAAAAACCGGTTACGTCAGTTAATAACAATAAATCCGTCTACTAAACGTAAGATCTGGAGCGCACCATGACGACCTCTACCCTGCAAAATAATAAAGCTGTTGAACATCGCGTCATTAACAAACTGTTCCGTCGCTTGATCGTGTTTCTCTTTATCCTGTTTGTCTTCTCGTTCCTCGACCGCATTAACATTGGCTTTGCCGGGCTGACGATGGGCAAAGATCTGGGCCTGACATCCACCATGTTTGGCCTGGCGGCAACGCTGTTTTACGTCACCTACGTGCTGTGTGGGATCCCGAGCAACATCATGCTGGCAAAGATCGGCGCGCGCCGCTGGATCGCCGGGATCATGGTGGTGTGGGGCATTGCCTCGACCTGCACCATGTTCGCCACCAGCCCGCAGACGCTCTATGTGTTGCGCATGCTGGTGGGTATTGCCGAAGCCGGCTTCCTGCCAGGGATCCTGGTCTATCTCACCTGGTGGTTCCCGGCGTATCACCGTGCCCGCGCCAACGCGCTGTTTATGATTGCCATGCCGGTGACCATGATGCTCGGTTCGATCCTCTCCGGGTACATTCTGGCCATGGACGGGTTGTGGAACCTGAAAGGCTGGCAGTGGCTGTTCCTGCTGGAAGGCCTGCCGTCCGTGGTGCTTGGCGTGGTGACCTGGTTCTTCCTTAACGACACGCCGGATCAGGCCACCTGGCTGGATGATGACGAAAAGCAGGCACTCAAAACCATGATCGCCCGCGAGCAGGAGCTTGCCGTTGCGCATTCCGCCACGCCGCGCTCGACACTACGTGAAGTATTGACCCCTGCGGTGCTGCTCTACACCCTGGCCTATTTCTGTCTGACAAACACGCTCAGCGCAATCAACATCTGGACGCCACAGATCCTGCAAAGCTTTAACAGCCACAGCAGCAATATCGTGATCGGCCTGCTGGCGGCGATCCCGCAGTTTTGTACCATCCTCGGGATGATCTGGTGGAGCCGCCGCTCCGACAGGCTGAAAGAGCGAAAAAAGCACACCATCCTGCCGTATCTCTTCGCCGCGGCGGGATGGATGCTGGCCTCAGCGACGGATCACAGTCTGATCCAGTTGCTTGGCATCATCATGGCCTCAACCGGATCGTTTACCGCCATGGCGATATTCTGGACCACGCCGGATCAGGTTATTAGCCTGCAATCCCGCGCAGTGGCACTGGCGGTGATCAATGCCATCGGCAACGTGGGATCTGCCGTCAGCCCGCTGCTAATCGGCATTCTGCGTGATGCGACCGGAAGCTTCAGTTCAGGATTGTGGTTTGTCGCCGGTCTGCTGGTGGTCGGTGCGCTGGTATTAACACGCATCCCGATGACGCACCGGGATCAGCAGAGGAGCGGCCATGTGCCAGAGCCCCATCGCCAACATTGATATCAGCAAGGAGTACGACGAAAGTCTGGGCACCGACGATGTGCACTACCAGTCATTCGCCCGCATGGCGGCCTTTTTTGGCCGCGACATGCAGGCGCATCGTCACGACCAGTATTTTCAGATGCACTTTCTTGATACCGGGCAGATTGAGCTTCAGCTCGACGATCACCGCTATTCGGTGCAGGCACCGCTTTTCGTCCTTACACCGCCGTCGGTGCCGCACGCGTTTATCACTGAATCCGACAGCGACGGGCATGTCCTGACGGTGCGTGAGGATCTGATCTGGCCGCTGCTGGAAGTGCTCTACCCCGGCACACGCGAAACGTTTGGCCTGCCGGGGATCTGCCTCTCCCTGGCCGACAAACCGGATGAACTGGCGGCGCTGAAGCACTACTGGCAACTGATCGAACGCGAATCCAGGGAACAACTGCCCGGACGTGAACATACGCTGGCACTTTTGGCGCAGGCGGTGTTCACTCTGCTGCTGCGCAACGCGAAGCTCGACGACCATGCTTCAGGCGGGATGCGCGGCGAGCTCAAACTCTTCCAGCGCTTTACCCAGCTGATTGATGCTCACTACCACCAGCACTGGACGGTGCCGGAATATGCCAGCGAGCTGCACCTCACCGAATCCCGCCTGACCGATATCTGTCGCCGCTTCGCCAACCGCCCGCCGAAACGGCTGATCTTCGACCGCCAGCTTCGCGAAGCCAGGCGCTTGCTGCTCTTCTCCGACAGCGCGGTCAGTGAGATTGCCTGGCAGTTGGGGTTTAAAGATCCGGCTTATTTTGCCCGCTTTTTTAACCGCTTAGTGGGGTGCTCGCCAAGCGCGTATCGGGCGCAGAAAGTACCGGTTTCCTGAACGTATCCCGGTCCGTAGGGCGGGTAAGCGCAGCGCCACCCGCCTAAAAGCAGCACAGATCACAAAATCCAATCCCACCCGAAAAGTACCCGTCGTTGTCCCAATCGTCCCTTCACGTTACGCCTTTCTCACGCTTCAATTAAACAACAAAAACAAAACATAAATTTAACAACACTATTCCGATACGAGGTCCCTATGAAGCCTGAAGATTTCCGCGCTGATGCCAAACGTCCATTAACCGGTGAAGAGTATTTAAAAAGCCTGCAGGACGGTCGGGAGATTTATATCTACGGCGAGCGCGTCAAAGACGTCACCACCCACCCGGCATTTCGTAATGCGGCAGCCTCCATCGCGCAGATGTACGATGCCCTGCACAAACCAGACATGCAGGACACGCTGTGCTGGGGAACCGATACCGGCAGTGGCGGCTACACCCATAAGTTCTTCCGGGTGGCAAAAAGTGCCGACGACTTGCGCCAGCAGCGTGATGCCATCGCCGAGTGGTCGCGCCTGAGTTACGGCTGGATGGGGCGCACGCCGGATTACAAAGCGGCATTTGGTTGCGCGCTCGGCGCTAACCCGGCCTTCTACGGTCAGTTCGAGCAGAACGCCCGTAACTGGTACACCCGCATTCAGGAAACCGGCCTGTACTTCAACCACGCGATTGTTAACCCACCGATCGATCGCCATAAACCCGCCGATGAAGTGAAAGATGTCTACATCAAGCTGGAGAAAGAGACCGACGCGGGAATTATCGTCAGCGGTGCAAAAGTGGTGGCAACCAACTCGGCGCTGACTCACTACAACATGATTGGCTTCGGCTCCGCGCAGGTGATGGGCGAAAACCCGGACTTCGCGCTGATGTTCGTCGCCCCGATGGATGCCGAGGGCGTGAAGCTAATCTCCCGCGCCTCTTACGAGATGGTGGCTGGCGCAACCGGCTCCCCGTATGACTACCCGCTCTCCAGCCGTTTTGACGAGAACGATGCGATTCTGGTGATGGACAATGTGCTGATCCCGTGGGAAAACGTGCTGATCTACCGCGATTTTGACCGTTGCCGTCGCTGGACAATGGAAGGTGGCTTTGCCCGTATGTACCCGCTGCAGGCCTGTGTGCGTCTGGCGGTAAAACTCGACTTTATCACCGCCCTGCTGAAGAAATCGCTGGAGTGCACCGGCACGCTGGAATTCCGTGGCGTGCAGGCAGATCTCGGCGAAGTGGTGGCCTGGCGCAATATGTTCTGGGCGCTGAGCGACTCCATGTGCTCTGAAGCTACCCCGTGGGTCAACGGCGCGTATCTGCCGGATCATGCCGCCCTGCAAACCTATCGTGTGATGGCGCCGATGGCCTATGCGAAGATCAAGAACATCATTGAGCGTAACGTCACCAGCGGGCTTATCTATCTGCCGTCCAGCGCGCGTGACCTGAACAACCCGCAGATTGATCAGTATCTGGCGAAGTACGTGCGCGGCTCTAACGGCATGGATCA
Organism: Enterobacter sp. 342; assembly: GCF_036663495.1. Classification (NCBI taxonomy): domain Bacteria; kingdom Pseudomonadati; phylum Pseudomonadota; class Gammaproteobacteria; order Enterobacterales; family Enterobacteriaceae; genus Enterobacter; species Enterobacter sp. 342. The sequence continues at coordinate 42,626 of NZ_JAWUEI010000003.1, read as the reverse complement.
CGTCGAACGCATCAAAATTTTAAAACTGATGTGGGACGCCATCGGCAGCGAATTTGGCGGCCGTCACGAGCTATACGAAATCAACTACTCCGGTAGCCAGGATGAGATCCGCCTGCAGTGTCTGCGTCAGGCGCAGAGTTCCGGCAACATGGACAAGATGATGGCAATGGTCGACCGCTGCATGTCCGAGTACGACCAACACGGCTGGACAGTGCCGCACCTGCACAACAACAGCGATATCAACATGCTGGATAAGCTGCTGAAATAACGCAGCGGGAGATGACAATGCAATCAGAACAACGTCTGCGTTTTCGCGATGCGATGGCCAGCCTGTCGGCCGCAGTGAATGTTATCACCACTGAGGGTGAGGCTGGTCGCTGCGGGATCACCGCCACCGCCGTCTGCTCGGTAACGGACACCCCACCCTCACTGATGGTGTGCATCAACGCCAATAGCGCCATGAACCCGGTGTTTCAGGGCAACGGCAAACTGTGCGTTAACGTGCTGAACCATGAGCAAGAGATAATGGCTCGCCACTTCGCCGGAATGACCGGTATGGCAATGGAGGACCGCTTTGCGCTCTCCTGCTGGCAGAACGGCGCGCTGGCACAACCAGTGCTGAAAGGCGCGCTGGCCAGCCTTGAAGGCGAGATAAGCCAGGTGCAAACCATCGGTACGCATCTTGTTTATCTTGTTGAAATTAAAAATATCATTCTGAGTGACGCGGAACATGGCCTGATCTACTTCAAACGCCGTTTTCACCCGGTCATGATGGAGACGGAAGCCGCAGTATAACCCCTCTCGCGCTGGCCTTTTTCCCTGGCCAGCGCCGCTTTCCACAAAAATCCCTAAGGTTTCCACTAAATCACGCCGTTATATAACCATAAGAGAAATTTTCTGTGCCTGAATACTGACATCTGTTGTCAGTGCCATCCGCATCATTCAGCGCATACACAAATATACAGGATCACCTTATGGCTAAAACGACGCGGAGCCGCTCGGCTGAACGTCTGGTCGATATTCTGGTTGAACTACATTTAAACGGTGTGGTAAACCGCAGTGCGCTAATGGAAAAATTTAAAATTACCGAGCGTACCGTCTACCGGGATTTAAATGCACTCTCTCCGATTGTTGAACATACCGGTAATGGGCTATATCGACTGATCCATTCTTCACAATCTCCCGGCGGACAAGGATTACATCACTCACTGGCTAACTTCCTGAATGCTGATAGCTTTTTCCCTGAAAGAAATGCGGAATTCTGGCAGAAACTTGAAACACGCGTTGACGAAAACCATATTCTTATCCTTGGGAATGAAGCAGAACATACGGTACAACGCGATATTCGCCGTCATTTAGCGAAAATCGAGAAATCGATTAAGAACCATAATGTTTGCCAGATCGTTTATAAGAGTAAAACCCGCCTGATTAATCCCTATAAACTCATTAACAAAAAAAATATATGGTATTTACAAGCCACCGAAAATGGCAGACTCAAATCCTTCTCATTGAGTCAGATTAGCTGGCTTGATATTCATACGACCACCTTCACTCCTGAAGAAAATGCCCGCGAGCTGCTGGAAAAAAGCCTCGATCCTTGGGTATCGGAAGATACTTTCGCAGTGAAAATATTTATTAAAAATAATATTTCACATTACTTCCTGCGCCGCGATCTCCTGCCGAAGCAAGAATTGCTGGAGGAGCAACACAGCGGCGTCACGCTGCGCTGTCAGGCGGCACACGAAAATCAGATCCTGCCGCTGCTTTTCTACTGGCTGCCAGACATTCAGATCCTGGAGCCGAGCTGGCTTAAGGAGAAGCTCATCAGAACACTGGAAAGCTACCTGGCAATGGAGAGCAGCGCGCATAACCAAGTGATCTCAATCACATAATTTCGACCGCTGGCGGCGAACCGGAACCACTCGCCGCCACCTTTGACCGCTCACCTGGCACTTTCAACCACTCATCCATTTACCCTCCTTTACACACGCGACGTTCTGGCAAGATCCCACCAGCATTAATCAACACCTCCTCACAACGAACCCTGACCCTTTTTTCTTTACATAAAAAACCAGGTCTATTATGGATACTAAAAAACTACTGAAGCACGTGCCCTGGGCCTTACTCGGGATCCTCGGCGCTTTTTGTCTGGCGGTTGTCGCATTACGCCGGGGCGAGCACGTAAGCGCCCTGTGGATCGTGGTCGCGTCTGTTTCCGTCTATCTTGTTGCTTATCGCTACTACAGCTTGTACATCGCGCAGAAGGTCATGAAGCTCGACCCGACGCGTGCCACTCCGGCGGTCATTAACAATGACGGCCTGAACTATGTGCCAACCAACCGCTACGTGCTGTTTGGTCACCACTTTGCCGCTATCGCTGGCGCTGGCCCGCTGGTCGGCCCGGTACTGGCCGCGCAGATGGGTTACCTGCCGGGCACCCTGTGGCTGCTCGCCGGTGTAGTACTGGCGGGTGCCGTGCAGGACTTTATGGTGCTGTTTATCTCTTCTCGTCGTAACGGCGCCTCTCTGGGTGAGATGGTCAAAGAAGAGATGGGCCGCGTGCCGGGGACTATCGCCCTGTTCGGCTGCTTCCTGATTATGATCATCATCCTCGCGGTGCTGGCCCTGATCGTGGTGAAAGCCCTGGCTGAGAGTCCGTGGGGTGTCTTCACCGTCTGCTCTACTGTGCCGATTGCGCTGTTCATGGGTATCTACATGCGCTTCCTGCGCCCTGGACGCGTGGGCGAAGTGTCGGTGATTGGTATCGTGCTGCTGGTTGCCTCCATCTACTTCGGCGGCGTGATTGCGCACGACCCGTACTGGGGCCCGGCGCTGACCTTCAAGGACACCACCATCACCTTCGCGCTGATCGGTTATGCGTTTATCTCCGCTCTGCTGCCGGTATGGCTGATTCTGGCTCCGCGTGACTACCTGGCGACCTTCCTGAAAATCGGCGTGATCGTCGGTCTGGCGATCGGTATCCTGGTGATTAACCCGGATCTGAAAATGCCAGCAGTGACGCAGTACATCGACGGTACTGGCCCACTGTGGAAAGGCGCGCTGTTCCCGTTCCTGTTCATCACCATCGCGTGTGGTGCTGTATCGGGCTTCCACGCGCTGATCTCTTCAGGTACCACACCTAAGCTGCTGGCGAACGAGAAAGACGCTCGTCTGATCGGCTACGGTGCCATGCTGATGGAATCCTTTGTGGCGATCATGGCGCTGGTTGCTGCGTCCATTATCGAACCGGGTCTCTACTTCGCGATGAACACGCCGCCGGCGGGTCTGGGCATTACCATGCCAAACCTGCATGAGATGGGTGGTGACAACGCGGCGCTGATCATGGCGCAGTTGAAAGACGCAAGCGCACATGCTGCAGCGACCGTCAGCTCCTGGGGCTTCGTGATTTCGCCTGAGCAGATCATGCAGACCGCGAAAGACATCGGCGAACCGTCCGTGCTGAACCGTGCAGGTGGTGCTCCGACGCTGGCTGTGGGTATCGCACACGTGTTCCACAAAGTGCTGCCGTGGGCGGACATGGGCTTCTGGTACCACTTCGGTATTCTGTTTGAAGCCCTGTTCATCCTGACCGCGCTGGACGCCGGTACCCGTGCAGGCCGCTTCATGCTGCAGGATCTGCTGGGTAACTTCGTGCCGTTCCTGAAGAAAACCGACTCTCTGGTTGCGGGCGTGCTGGGCACGGCAGGTTGTGTTGGCCTGTGGGGTTACCTGCTGTATCAGGGCGTTGTCGACCCACTGGGCGGCGTGAAGAGCCTGTGGCCGCTGTTCGGTATCTCTAACCAGATGCTCGCAGCCGTTGCTCTGGTGCTCGGTACCGTTGTCCTCGTGAAGATGAAACGCACCAAATACATCTGGGTCACCGTGGTACCTGCACTGTGGCTGCTGCTCTGCACCACCTGGGCGCTTGGCCTGAAACTGTTCAGCGCTAACCCACAGCTGGAAGGCTTCTTCTTTATGGCTAATCAGTACAAAGAGAAGATTGCCGCAGGCGGCGCAGACCTGACTGCGCAGCAGATTGCCAACATGAACCATATCGTGGTGAACAACTACACCAACGCGGGTCTGAGCATTCTGTTCCTGGTGGTGGTGTACAGCATCATCTTCTACGGCATCAAAACCTGGCTGAAAGTGCGTAACGCCGAGGGGCGTACGGACAAAGAGACCCCGTATGTGCCGGTGCCGGAAGGCGGCGTGAAGACCTCTTCACACCATTAATCCGCAATCCTCCCCCTCTCCCTTTGGGAGAGGGTTGGGGTGAGGGGAACACAAGCCCAGCGGACTCACATCGCCGGGCTTTTCTATCTGGAACCCACAATGTTTGGTAACTTAGGCGAAGCAAAAAAATACCTCGGTCAGGCGGCGAAAATGCTGATTGGCATTCCGGACTATGACAACTACGTTGAGCATATGAAGACCAACCATCCGGATAAGCCGTACATGACCTACACCGAATTCTTCCGCGAGCGTCAGGAAGCGCGCTACGGCGGAAGTGGAGAAGGCGGCGTCCGCTGCTGCTAAAGGAGACACCATGACCCCGATTGCCGTCACCCTGCTGACCGGTTTCCTCGGCGCAGGTAAAACCACCCTGCTGCGCCATATTCTGAACGAGCAGCACGGCTTCAAAATCGCCGTTATCGAAAATGAGTTTGGCGAAGTCTCGGTAGACGATCAGCTGATCGGCGATCGCGCCACGCAGATCAAAACCCTGACCAACGGCTGCATCTGCTGCACCCGCTCTAACGAACTGGAAGACGCTCTGCTGGACCTGCTCGACAGCCGCGATCGTGGTGACATCAATTTCGACCGCCTGGTGATTGAATGCACCGGCATGGCTGACCCCGGCCCAATTATTCAGACCTTTTTCTCCCATGAGATCCTCTGTCAGCGCTACCTGCTGGACGGCGTGATTGCACTTGTCGATGCCGTCCACGCCGACGAACAGATGAATCAGTTCACCATTGCTCAGTCTCAGGTGGGTTATGCCGACCGCATTCTGCTGACCAAAACCGACGTGGCGGGTGAGAGTGAAAAACTGCGCGATCGCCTGACGCGCATCAACTCCCGTGCCCCAATTTACACGGTGACGCATGGCGACATCGACCTGTCTCAACTGTTCAACACCAATGGCTTTATGCTGGAAGAGAATGTCACCTCGAAGCCGCGTTTTCACTTTATGGCCGACAAGCAAAACGATGTGTCATCGATTGTCGTCGAGCTGGACTACCCGGTGGATATCAGCGAGGTTTCCCGCGTGATGGAGAACCTGCTGCTGTCGTTTGCCGACAAGCTGCTGCGTTACAAAGGGATGCTGTGGATTGACGGCGAGCCGAACCGCCTGCTGTTCCAGGGTGTGCAGCGCCTGTACAGCGCCGACTGGGATCGCCCGTGGGGAGAGGAATCACCGCGCAGCGTGATGGTGTTTATTGGTATCCAACTCCCGGAAGAAGAGATTCGGGCGGCGTTTGCGGGTCTGAAGAAATAACTGCCCTGCGTCCCCTCTCCCTTGAGGGAGAGGGTTAGGATGAGGGGTAAGATCCTATTTCACCGCCTGCGGCAGCGTCACAATCCACAGTTCACTGTCAGATTCCGGCTTCTTCAGCGGTTTCACGGCGATAGTGGTCTCAACCGGCTTGTCATCAAGCGTCAGCGTCCCTTCCGCGTTCACCCGATAATCCTTGAGCTTCTTGCCCTCGACCGGGTTTTGCATTACCGCTTTCACGCCAAAGTCGTTGTCGTTTGCTATTGCCAGCGTTTTGCTGTCGATCAGCGCCATCCCTTCGGCCTTCTCCTGCTGCCAGCCGAGGGCGCGTAAATCGACGACCTGCGTTTTCTCCGCAAGGGTTATGCCGCGCTGCGCCAGGGTCTTCTCATCATCAAACTCGGGGTACTCGCCCGGCTTGTCAAAGGCGGAAAGGTCGCTCGCCTTGCTGAGATCCACCTTGTAGATCAGGTTACGCATTCCGTCGTTTTTATCGCTTCCCTGCTCAATCAGCAGGATGTGCTGGTCATCGAGCGCCACAATGTCGCCAATTTTGGCATCACTGTTTTTGCTGTAGGCGGAGCTGTCGATGGGATAACCGTACATCGCGGTTTTCCCGGTCGCCGGATCGAAGCTGACCAGACGCGTAAACAACGCCTGTTTTTTACTTTTACCGTCGATATCCAACGTGCTTTGCACAGCGGCAATAATGCGCCCGTCAGGCATGCGGGTCAGACCCTCAAAGCCCCGGTTCGGTTGACGCCATTTGATAATGTTTGGCAGACCGCCCGCGATGGATTTTTCCCCTTCCGCCGCCTGCGGCCCGTGGATCGCCAGGATTTTCCCTTTGCTGTCGACGTTTATCAGGAACGGACCATACTCATCGCACAGCCAGTAACCCCCTTTTCCGTCCGGCGTGATGCCTTCCGTGTCCAGCCCACGGTTGTCACCTTTTAGCGTCTTTAACGTGTCGCTTAACGCAACCTCATTAGTGGAGCCAATCACGCCGCTTTGCAGTGGCAGACCGTTAATCTCGCCTTTCTCGTCATGCAGAGGGCGAGCATCAATGGCCTCGGCTTTACCGTCTTGTACACGGATGGTCATCAGCAACGGCGCGAAATCCGGGGTAACAAAAATTTTGGCTTCGTTTTTTCCCATTTTTGGCGCATCCGCATTCGGACCGCGATCGGTAACTGTCACGAAGGTCAGTGCATCACCCTGCTTGCCCATAAACAGCAGGCCAGAACCAATACCCACTGGGAGCCCGTTCGGGAACGCATCGGCAAACGCGCCGCTGTATTTCACATGGGAGCCGTCAGGGAAGCTGACGATATATCGCTCAGCGGTAGGCTGTGCCGCCAGGCCAGAGAAAGAGAGCGCACAACCGATAAGCACAGGAATAATTTTTCTTTTCATATTGTTAGCATCCATAGAGTGAAGCCAACACCGTAAAGAATCAACGTGTCAGAAAAATGACATTGGATGGCGAGGTATAAAACATGAAAAAACTGGATATCCTTCTTCTTTCTGCTCTGACGATGGACGTCAAGTTGGGTATATCCGGAAGCTTCTTAATGAAGCGCTGCCAGACGGTAGTCTGACGTGGTATAAAAAACGTCCAGAAGGAGTTCCCATGACCAATACCCGACACATCCGCCAGACGTTTCACCGCACCTCAGGGCTTGAGTTGCGCAGTACGTGGCAGAGCACGCAAGCGTACAAACGTCATTGTCATCCTCAGCTCTCCATTGGCGCGATAGTAGAAGGCCAGACCAGCTGCATATGCCATGACAGAGAGTACATCCTCCAGCCCGGGGACCTGATTGTGATCCCGGCTTATGTGCCGCACAGCTGCAACCCCGTCGCCGGGAAGACGCGCAGCTATCACATGCTCTATATCGACACCGGGCTTCCTTTGGCGCTTCAGGTGATTCGCGACCCTACTCTCTTTAAACACTACCTTGATATTGTTGAGACAATGTCTCCTGCATCCTTGGGCACGCTGCTTTCCGCCCTTCCCCGTTGTGCGGATAATGCAGAGTCGCTTCGCTCAACCAGCCAGCAGGTTCAGCAGGCATTTCTTGACGACCTTGCCGCACCGCCTTCCCTCGACGAACTTGCCCAACGATTCTCGCTGCGCAAGGAGACGCTGATCCGCACTTTCAGACAGGACACCGGCCTGACGCCGGGCAGCTTCCTCAACATCTCCCGTGTGGAGTATGCCAAAGCGCGGCTGCGCGCCGGGGATAATATCGCCGACGTCGGCTACCAGAGCGGGTTTGCCGACCAGAGCCATTTTCATAAGACCTTCGTGGGCTATACCGCCGCCACGCCGCGCCAGTACGCCACGGGCCGATCAATATCAGACAATAAATAGGTTCTGCCTTTCCGTAGTCTGTACCCGGTTTTGCATTCTGAGGTCGCTATGGAACTGTTCTTCCCTTCCGCTTTTCTCGCCCTGGCGCTGGCGCACTTTGTTGCCCTGTTAAGCCCGGGCCCGGATTTCTTCCTGCTTGTGGGTTACTCGGCGCGTTATCGGCTACGCGGCAGCGCCGGGCTGTGCCTCGGTATCGCTGCGGGCAACGGGTTGTATATTTTACTGGTCATTATCGGCTGGAGCGCGCTGCGCCAGTTTACGTGGCTGTTTAGGCTTATCGAGCTTTGCGGGGCGCTGTACCTGCTGTGGATCGGCTCGCATCTGGTGCGCAGCGGCCAGCAGGCGCTGGCGCTGAATGAAACTCACCAGCGCTTCCCTTCGCTGCGTAAGCAGATCTTTTTGGGGCTCGGCTCGGCGCTGTTAAACCCGAAGAATGCGTTGTTCTATCTGGCACTGATGACGGCGCTACTGGGACCGGACGTCACGCTGCTTCAGCAATCGACCTGCGGTGTCTGGATGGTGATGGTGGTGCTGGTGTGGGATCTGGCACTGGTGTCGGTGATGGGGTTGCCCGCCGTTCAACAGAAGCTCAGCCGCTCGCTCTGGTTGATTGAACGCGCGGCAGGAGTAGTGCTGATGGGGTTTGGTGGGTGGGTGTTGTCGCGGTTGCTATGAAAGGATTTTCACAGGCCCTTCTTAAGCCCCTAACCGATAATCCCAGTCATCCGTATGAATAACGTTGCCGTCACGGTAATGCCAGGTAATCTTTTCATAACGAAGCAAAACAAGCTCAAGATGCCCCTGTTTTTCATGATAAGTATCTTTCACGTCATGCATCAATGAAAACAATGTGACGATCTTCACCGCTTCCAGCGTTATCGTGAAATAGATTTCTTCCTGACCGGCATCGTTGATTCGATAAAGGTCGATAGTCGCTTTCCTGAGTGTACCTCCCGTACTCAGTACTTTGTATAGCAGAACACTGGAAGCATCAATTTCCTTTTCAATAAGAAATGGGCGATGCTGGCGTTTACTCAACACTCTGCCATTATGAAGATCAGAGTTATAACTTACGTTATGATAGAGTCCTAAGACTTCAATCTGGTTTTCACGGTCTTTAACCTTTACGCTACCTTTTATGATATTACCCGCATCGTCCGTTAAGGACATATATCCTGGGATGGCCATTTAATTATCCTTTTCGAATGGAACTGAGTTTTCAACAGTAGCGATCATAACAGCGAGACATCTTTTACCCTTAGGGTTGTTAACCTTAAACATCTCCCTGATTGAATCTACATAAAGCTTATTACTCTCTGCTTCTGTCTCCGGAAAATTAGCAAAAGAGCAGATTTGTTCAATAGTGAGCAACGGTTTATCGTCTTTTAAGATTGCTAAGACTCCCTCAGGGTTATGTGGGATGGCTTCTGAAAGCGCCGCCTTTAAATCTTCAGCGGTACCGGCGTCCACCCCGGGTTCGATGGCACTCGCTACGACTAACCATGCATGGGTTCCTTTACTTATCTCCGGAATCACATGGTTCCACCATTCCGACCCTTCACTATCATTTGAATACAGATTATCCACAACACTCCTGGCACCGTTGTTATTTATCATCTGCATAATCTGCTCAGGAGAATTATTTTTTGCCAATAACACTACCGAAAAACACGAGAAGAAAAAGACAATGAGATATTTCATCATCTCACCACCAGTATTGTGTCACCCGAATTATAAATCAGATGACGCTTATCCTGTCCATTCATAATAATGCAACCTGCTGACGCTGAACCTGGCGGTTGCCCTTTCTTATCACCATGAATTTGAAAATGACTCCTACCAAAAGTATTGGTCCCCGCTATAGGTTCAAGAATAATCGCCTCGGCACTTTTGTGATTATTCCACCCGGCAATAAAATAAACACCTCGTGGAATAGGGCCTTTGTTTCGTTGCCGTTCACACCCAGGCTTATCTTTTGATTCACCGGCACCACTATAGCAGTTAGCAACAAACCCACCATTATGACTTAATATACCTGTAGAAACCTCATATTCCCATGTCATTAATTCCACTCCCGTCATTAAAATTAATTCACCTTAAGACTAATAAAGGGCAAAAGTTACTACATCAATCACAGAATCTTACATTCGAGAATAGATAAGCACAAAAAACATAGAAAAATTAATGATGAATAATTGTAATGTATATATTTATTGGATAATAAAAGTTTGTTCATTCCAGGAATCCTCTCCATACATCAGCTTTGCATTTTTCGTTCAATTCCCTCTATCCTTACCCCATGGAAAAAATAACCGAACTCAAACGCGCCAAGCTATTGGCGCTGTCGCTGCTACTGCTGGCCACTGCGGCGTTTATCATCACCCTGTTCCTGCCGCAGACCTTCTGGGTGCGCGGCGTTAAGGCCATTGCCGAGGCGGCGATGGTCGGCGCGCTGGCAGACTGGTTTGCCGTTGTCGCGCTGTTCCGCAGAGTGCCCATTCCCTTCATCTCGCGCCATACGGCAATTATCCCGCGCAATAAGGACAGGATCGGCGACAATCTTGGCCAGTTCGTGCAGGAAAAATTTCTTGATACCCAGTCGCTGGTGGCGTTGATCCGCCGCTATGAACCCGCACAGATGATCGGTGCCTGGTTCAGTAAACCAGACAACGCCCAGCGCGTCGGGCTGCATCTGATGCAGGTGATGAGCGGTTTTCTCGAACTCACCGACGACGGACGCATTCAGCGTTTGCTCAAGCGCGCGGTGCATAAGGCTATCGATAAAGTGGATTTCACCGAAACCAGCGCCGTGATCCTCGAAAGCATGACCAGAAATAACCGCCACCAGGTGCTGCTGGACGCCATCATCAACCGCCTGATTACCCTGATTCAGCGGGAAAGCACACGGGACTTTATTGCCGACCAGATTGTTCACTGGCTGAAGACCGAGCACCCGCGTAAGGCAATGGTGCTGCCCACCGAGTGGCTGGGCGATCAGAGTGCGGAGATGGTATCGAACGCGGTAAACACCCTGCTGGATGATATCAGCCACGACCGCACGCACCAGATCCGTCAGGCGTTCGACCGCGCCACACTGAAGCTTATCGACAACCTGAAAACCGATCCGGAGATGGCGGCGAAAGCCGACAACATCAAACACTATCTGAAGAACGACGAGGCGTTTAACCGCTATCTGGGTGAGATGTGGGCTGACCTGCGCCAGTGGCTAAAGGCGGATATGCAAAGTGAAGACTCGCGCGTGAAGCAGCGCATCGCCAACGCCGGGCTGTGGTTTGGCGAAACGCTAACAAACGACGCCAGCCTGCGCGCATCGCTGAACGAGCACCTGGAGCAGGCCGCGCACCGCGTCGCACCGGATTTCGCCGCGTTCCTGACGCGACATATCAGCGACACGGTGAAAAGCTGGGATGCCAAAGATATGTCCCGTCAGATTGAGCTCAACATCGGCAAGGATTTACAGTTCATCCGTGTCAACGGCACGCTGGTGGGCGGGACGATTGGCCTGATCCTGTTTTTACTCTCTCAGCTCCCCGTCGTACTGAGGTTCTAATCTTCTTTGGGCGGCGCGATAACGTAGCGCGTCGCCTCGAAGCGATTGAGGATCAGGTGTACCAGAAAGATCATCGTCAGCGTCGCCACCAGTGAAAAGGTGACGGACGTGATGCGATAGAGATCGCTGAACACCAGATCGCTGTCGGGGTGCATGTTTTGCCCGAACATAATGCCGATGGTGGTGATGCTGGAAAACCCCACTCCGGCCCCCACTTTCTCCATCACATGCAGACGCGCACCAAACGCCAGGCCGAGGCCAATAAGTGGCATCATCAGTAGCATATGGCTGCTGTGATCGTAGAGGATAAGCTGGACGACCAGAATATAGAGACAGCCCAACACCACGCCAGCCACGCGCCAGATGGAACTCATCACCGCGCCGCGATAGTGCATCGGGAACAGAATCAACACCCCGGCCATTAGCGCAGAAAGGGAGTCACTCAAATCACTTATCTGGAAAACCACGAAAATCAGCGTTGCAACGGTGCCGGAAAGCAGCGACTCGTGTCGCACCCGGGCGTCATCTTTCTCAATCAACGGCGGTGGCTTGCGTGGCTCCACATCTGGCAGGAGATAGTTCATCAACGCGCTCAGGCACACGGCCATGACACTCGCTTCAATGTTCGAAAACAACAACGTGTGCCAGTTAGTCGTGGGATAGCTCATAAAATTGAGCATCACACTCTGACACACCACCCCCATCGAACCGAAGAGGAACAGCGGCCCCTTACTCATAAAGCGAAAGCGCATCACGTACAGGGCAAACACCACCAGCGTCATAATGAGCGGCCATTGCGACAGATAGCCGATGATAATTACCATTTCAATGCAGTTTAACGATGCGCTGAAGATAAACTGCTTCGCCACGTGACGGTTAAACACCGGGACCAGCGACAGAAGCATGATCGGGTAGACCACATAAAATACGCCGTAGCTGGTGTTGTAGAAGCTGGAGATGCTCAGGGCAATCATCCCGGCAAAAACGATGCGCAGGGTCTGACGAAAATCGTTTGCCGTGTAGACGATATTACCGTGCGGGGTAAATACCCGTGCCAGCGTATTAATAGACATAGTGCAGCAGGCTTACCAGGTGGATCTGCATCCCGGAGAAGAAGCGGGCAAACGGGCCTTCGCTGTTGTAGAGCTGCACGGTCGCGCGCGCGCCTGTCGGGAGTGACTTCGGCAACGACTCATCCAGCGTGACGTGAACACGCATTCGCTGGGCATCACGTACCCAGCGGTTAGAGGTTTCCGGCTCTGACAGTTGGCCGCTAACAGCCTCCTGGCCCGCCAGGATCCCCGCATCGCTGCTGGTCACGTGGGCGCGGAATACGTGCCCCGGAAAGGCGTCAAACACCACAGCCGCGTCAGTGCCCTGATGGGTATGACGCAGACTTTTTTCACGGAAATCGGCCACAATATCGGTCTGGTTGTTCACCAGTGCCAGCGCGGCTGAGCCTGACGAGGCATAGAAACCGGGGCTTAACTGCAGGTTACTCACCGTACCGTCCGCCAGCGCGTAGACCTTCGTCCAGCCGAGATTCAGTTCTGCATCATCCAGCGCGTTACGATATTTTTGCAGCGTCACATTGCGGTGTTCTTCCCGTTCGCCACGCTGGATACGCAGGTTCTGGATATTGGCCTGAATCGAGCTGACAGACTGTTCGCTGCTCTGCCAGGTGGTGCGGACTTTATCCAGATCCGCCTGCGAGACGTTCTGCAGGGTGCTCAGCTTCTGATAACGATCAAACGTGACTTTGTCGTTACGCGCGGTCAGGACCGCGGTCTTCAGGTTGGCCTGCGCGGCGGCGATCTGCGCGTCCAGCTGTTCGTTGGAAAGGCGAGCCTGCTCCAGCGCGATTTGCGCCGCTTCCACTTTATTGCGAAACGGCGTGTCATCCAGTTCAAAGAGCAGATCACCTTTCTTCACCTGGCTGTTGTTGTGGACGTGAACTGCCGCCACGTAACCGGAGACGCGTGGAGAAACCGGTGTCACCACACGCATCACAGTGGAATCCGGCGTCAGCGGGATCCAGATATCCGCGACGACAAAATAGACAAACATCAGCAGGAAAGAGGCAATACTCACCCTTACCCAGCGGGCAAACTTTTGTTCAGGGGTCATTATTTTTCGATCTTGTTATCTTCTTCGCGGATTGTCCGCAAATTGCAGGCGATTTGATTCAACGTGGCGCTGAAAATCTCGATATGCTCCGGCGCGATGTTTTGCGATACACGCGTCTGAAGCGTCTCAATGACCTGGGTGAGCCTTTTTAATATGGCTTTTCCCTCAGGCGTCAGCGTCAGAAGCCGGATGCGCTTGTCATAAGGCGATACAGTGCGCAACAGGTAACCCTGTTTTTCCAGCTGTGTCAGAGTGCGCATCAGCGGCGGCAGTTCAATGCCCTGCACTTCCGCCAGCTCACTCACCGAGACGTTATCCCCAAGTTGATGAAGCTGCATCATCACCGTCCAGCTCGACTGGGTTAAGCCGGTATCGAGAATGGCATCATCAATGACAGCACGCCACTGACGCACGATCATTGCCATCCGCATGCCCATCGGCCTGCGGCTAAACAGCTCTTCTTCACTCATGGGGGAAACCTCTCGTCACACGCGGTCACGATAATAGTTACCAGGGTAAGTATCAAGAAACGAGAGGGAAAAGCGCAGGAATTGCGAAACGATATTCTCCCTCTCCCTATGGGAGAGGGCTGGGGTGAGGGGGAACATACGGCTCTGGTGGTCATTCCGTTCACTTTATGTTCATTGCTACTCTATAACAGCATGACCTGTGAACGTGCCAGGGCGGCTCAATCGCCGCCGCCCTGGCGACCCGGGCTCCCGGCGGTAAATCGCCGCTTCGCGGTACCCTCAGCTTATTCCTTCAGGCTATCGGGTCGGGCATGAGCCTGCATCCCTGCAGGCCACGCCCTCTCGGCGCATCCCTGCGCCTCGCCCCGGCCTTACGGAAACGCTTCGGCGATTTACAGCCGGACCAGGGAGTCGCTGTAAGCCATTAATTTTGCCGAAGAAACGTTAATCGCTTCAGGTAAAAAATTACTGGGATTCCTCAGCCAACAGCGGAGTTCAGCGGCTAAAAAGCCTCTTTACAGCGCTCTTCCCCAATGCCGTCACCACCACCTCCCGATACCCCGCCACCCGCTGGATCCAGCTTTTACTTTCCAGATGCGCGAGCAGCAACGCGCCGGCTTCTCCGCCCAGGTGAAACCGCCGTTCGCTCCAGTCGAGGCAGGCGCAGCAGGCCTTGCGGCGGGAATGAGCATTTAACGAAATGCCGAGTTTCAGGAACTGCTCACGGCCATATAGCGTGAGCGCTGAACCGTTTGCCTCCAGCCAACCTTCCGCAAGCATGAAATCGTAGATCTGCACCGCCACCGTACCCGCCAGATGGTCGTAGCAGGTCCGGGCTTCCCGCATGGCTTTCGGCGCGGTGGTTTCCGGCGGCGTAATGCGACTCCAGGAGAGCCCCATCATCTGCTCCACCAGCTCCGCCACGTCGTGCCCGGCAAGGCGATAATAGCGGTGACGACCCTGAGAGAGGCAGGTAATCAACTTCCCTTCCACCAGACGGGCGAGATGCCCGCTGGCGGTCGACGGTGCAACATCTGCCGCGGTGCTCAGTTCGGTAGCCGTCCACGCGCGTCCGTCCATCAGTGCGCAGAGCATCTTCACGCGCGACGGATCGGCCATTGCCGCCGCCACCGCTGCAATGGCCTGTTCCAGCACCGCACTGTTATCTGGCGGTAAGCTCGTTTTTAACATGGGTCGCCCAGGGTTCGGTGATCTCTGCGGCAAGCTTATCATCATCCGTCAGCAGAATAAGGTGATTTGCATGGTCGCTGTACTGAGTAAGAACAGACACACCGCGTGCCGCCAGCGCCGCCGCGATATCGCCTAACTCGCCGGGCCGCTCCTGCCTGAGTTTCCTGATAATCGGCTTGCGCACCGCCTGCACGGTAAATCCTGCCGCCATCAGAACACGTTGTGCTTTTTCTCCATCCTCAACGAGAAAATGGGCATCGGTACCAAATACACCACCGCCCTCCAGCCCCACGCCATTGCGGCCTAACAGTTGCCCAAAGCGCGCCAGTTCACCGGGCCTGTCGCTGAAAATCACATGAACGTCATACATCGGCATGCCCTCCGGTTTCGGAACTATACTCCCGCACCATCTGCGCCACCCGAATGCGGTAGTACGCAAAAATTGACTCCCGTCCTTCAGCCTGCGCCGCCTGGTGAAAAACGTTCTGCTTCCAGTGACGGATAGCCTCTTCGTCACGCCACCAGGAAAGGGACAGAATTTTGCCGTCGGTGGTCAGGCTCTGGAAACGTTCGATATCAATAAAGCCGTCGATGTCGGCCAGCAAAGACTTAAGCTCTGCGGCAAGCTGAAGATAGCGCGCCTGATGGGCTGGCGCGGCTTTGGCTTCGAAAATGACTGCGATCATGAGGGTCTCTCCGTGGTGATGTTGAGGAGAGCATGCGGGATGGAAAAGCACAATGCTTCGGTGAATAGCGAAGTTTTAGCCCAGAATAGACCTCGGCTCCATAAACGCCCGAATCCCCCACTCACCCATCTCACGCCCCACGCCAGAGTGCTTAAACCCGCCGAACGGTGCTTTCGGTTCATGAGTGAGCGTGTTTACCAGCACGCGACCGGAGACAATCTGCTGCGCCACGCGACGCGCACGCTCCACATCACCGCTCAGCACCATCGCACTCAGGCCATACTCGGTGTCGTTGGCAATGGCGACAGCCTCCGCCTCGTCCTGATAGGGGATCACGCACAGCACCGGGCCAAAAATCTCGTCGCGGGCAATCGTCATCTGGTTATTCACGTCGGCAAACAGCGTCGGACGCACAAACCAGCCGTCCTGCGTGCCTTCCGGTCGCCCTTCACCGCCCGCCAGCAGGCGTGCCCCCTCTTCTGTGCCCTTGCGGATATAACCCTGCACCCGCTGCCACTGCTTTGCGCTGACCATCGGGCCGACATCCGTTTCGTTATCGCGCGGGTCACCGGATTTCACCGCCGCCACGGCCTGCGCCAGCGCGGTTTCGATCTCCATCTTACGCGACTGCGGCACCAGAATGCGCGTTCCGGCCACACACGCCTGCCCGCTGTTCATAAACCCGGCCTGAATAACAAGCGGGATCGCCTGAACCAGATCCACATCATCCAGCAGGATCGTCGGCGATTTACCACCTAACTCCAGGGTCACGCGCTTAAAGCTTTCCGCCGCGTTGCGCAGGATAGCCTTACCGGTATTCGTCGAACCGGTGAACGAAATTTTTGCCACATCCGGATGGCGGCTGATGGTGTCACCCACCGTCTCGCCGCGCCCGGTGACGATATTAAACACACCCGGCGGCAGCGCGGCATCACGCAGCGCTTCGGTGACAATCTGGGTTTGCAGGGCGCTCATTTCGCTCGGCTTGATAACTGCCGTACAGCCCGCTGCCAGCGCGGCTGCCAGCTTGCCGCAGATAAAGCCCGCGTCGCTGTTCCACGGCGTAATCAGCCCGGCCACACCAAGCGGGGTCATCTGCACCGTTGCTGCGCCTGCGGGGGTCACGAATTCAAACGCCTCCAGCGCCTCTATCGCCTGAGCAATAACATCTGCCGGATAGCTGGCCATCCACGCCGAGCGCGAGGCCGGCGCGCCGTACTCTTCGATGACGGCTTCCAGCAGATCGTCATGACGAGCCACCACAGCCGCGTGCATACGCTTCAGCGCAGCGATGCGCTCCTGCTTTGAGGTTTGCGACCATGCCGGAAACGCCGCTTTCGCCGCCGCGATGGCGCGCCCGGCGTCAACCTCATCCGCCAGGCGAACCTGCCCTATGACCTGCGCCGTCGCCGGGTTGTACAAATCAAACCGTTCGGTGCCGTGCGGGGTAACAAATTCGCCGTTAATAAAGATCTGCTCGATAGTGTGCATATAACCCTCCTGAGGTTGTGTAAGGACAGTCTGGCACGGCTTCTCCGTTGCGATAATCCACGCTATGCTGCAAGGGTTGTTTCGATTTTCAGGATAATCTATGCATCGTTCAGGTCTGACAGAGTTGGAAGTGGTAATGGCTGTCGTGCGGCGCGGTAGCTTTCGCGGCGCGGCGCAGGAGCTGGGGATGTCCGCCACGGCGGTGAGCAATGCTATCGCCGGGCTGGAGAGTCGCCTTGATACCCGCCTTTTTAACCGCACCACCCGCAGCGTGGCGCTCACCGATGCCGGACAGCGCTACGTGGCACGTATTGGCCCAGCATTGCAGGCGATCCGTCTCGCCAGCGAGGAGATCCACAGCGATACCGGGGAACCCGCCGGAACGCTGCGTCTGAACGTGCCAAACAATATCGGCACGCTATTCCTGGATCAGTTGCTGATCGACTTTATGATCCGCTACCCGAAAATGCGCGTGGAAACGGTAAGCGAAGCAAAGATGATCGACATCGTTGCTGAAGGTTATGACGCGGGGATCCGCCTTGAAGAGTCCGTGCCTCAGGACATGATCGCCGTGCCGCTGACCGGAGAGATCCGCCAGCTTGTCACCGCTACGCCGGGCTATTTCGCCCTGCACGGCATACCCGAGACGCCGGACGATCTGCTGCAACACCAGGGGATCGGCATGCGTATGGCCCACGGCGGGATCTACCGTTGGGAGCTGGCGCGTCGGGGTGAAACGTACGCGCTTGCCGTGCCGCCGCGCTTTGCGACGTCCGATCTTTTTGCTTCGATCCGCGCCGTGAAAGCGGGATTAGGTGTGGGATTTTTGCCGGAACTGTATATCCGGGAAGAGCTTGAAAGTGGAGAACTGGTGAGCGTCCTGAACGACTGGGCGCAGCCCTTTGCCGGGCTGCGCCTGTATTACCCCGGCCACCGCCACGTCCCGCCAGGACTACGGGCGCTGGTGGCGATGATCCGCGAGCGCGGGATTATTCCAGGTTAGCCTTATTCAGCCCGTAAGCCGCGTCCAGCGAGCCAGGTGCCATGCGGGACGTGATCCCCAGGCGGTTCCAGGCGTTGATGGCCACGATGGCGAAATTCAGCTCTGAAATCTCGACGTCCGAGAAGTGCTCCGCCACGCTGCGGTAGAGCGCATCGCTCACACCATGCACACCAATCTGGGTCAGCGCTTCGGTGAAGGCCAGCGCGGCTTTTTCGCGGGCGCTGAACAGCGGGGATTCACGCCACGCCGCCAGATGGTACAGGCGCAGCTCGCGCTCGCCGGCAATTTTGGCCTCTTTCGAGTGCATATCCAGGCAGAAGGTGCAGCCGTTCAGCTGCGACACGCGAATGTCGATCAGGTGCTTCAGCGCCGGGTCGATGGAGGTTTTCGCCACCTCCATGCTCAGGGCAGACAGCGCGTTGGCGAGGGCGGGAGTGGCTTTATGGTGGTTAACGCGAGTGCTCATTGTCTTTCCTCTTTTTTGTGCGGCATGTGTCATGCGATGAGGCAAATCTACGCCGTTCATGACATAGTAAAAAGATACAAAAAACGTGAAATGAGGTAGGACATGAAGCCGGGTTATCACGAGATCTATACCCGCTATCGCGACAACATCACGCGCGGCGTGCTGAAGCCTGGCGACAAAGTGCCTGCTATTCGGGTCCTGGCCGAAGAGCTGAAAGTGGCGCGCAAAACCGTCGAAACGGCCTATGCCATCCTGACGGGCGAAGGGTATCTGGTGAGTCAGGGCGCGCGCGGCACGCGGGTCAACCCGGATTTACTCTTGTCGGAGAAAAATGCCCCTGCGGAACAGCCCACCGGTACGCTTCCGGCATCGCTTATCAGCCAGCGCGAACGAGCCGGTTTTCTGCGACCCGGCATCCCCGCGCTCGACAGCTTCCCGTATAAAAAATGGCTGCTGCTGGCAGGCCAGGCAACGCGTGCCATGCGCCAGGAGGAGATGCTCAACCCGCCAGTCCTGGGCTGGTATCCGCTGCGCCAGGCCATCGCCAGCTATCTCAACATCTCACGCGGGCTCTCCTGCAGCGCCGAACAGGTGCTGATCACCAGCGGCTACAGCGGCAGCCTGCGACTGATCCTCGACACCCTCGCCAGCCGCAGTGATAAGGTGGTGTTTGAAGATCCGGGCTACTTTATGGGCCAGCAGTTGCTCAAGCGGATCGTGCCGCGCCTGCACACGGTACCGGTCGATCGCTGCGGCATCGACACGGAGTATCTACTTCGTCACCATCGCGATGCGCGTTTTGCCATTGTCACCCCGTCGCACCAGAGCCCACTGGCGGTGACGCTCTCCCTGCCGCGTAAACAGCAGCTTCTCGACTGGGCCAGCCAGAACGAAGCGTGGATTATTGAAGACGATTACGACGGTGAATTTCATTACACCCGCAAGGTACTGCCTTCGCTGAAAAGCCTCGACCAGCACGACCGGGTGATCTTTATGGGTACCTTCAGCAAAACCATTATGCCGTCGCTGCGCATGGGTTATGTGGTGATGCCCGCCAGCACCGTCGGGGCGTTTACCGATTGCGCAGACATCACCACCAGCGGCCAGCCTGTACTGACGCAAAAGATCCTCACCGCGTTTCTCAACGAAGGCCATTTTTTCCGTCACCTGAAAAAGATGCGTGCGCTATACCAGACCCGCCGCGACTGGATGATTGCCGCCCTGCGCGAGGTGTATGGCGATCTGTTTTTCACCGAGCAAAACGATGGCGGGATGCATATTGTGGCCTTTCTGGCGAAAGGCAGTTGCGACAGAGAAATCGCCCGTTGCTGGCAGGAACAGCAGTTACAGGTGAATGCGCTCTCGGAGTGGTATAGCGGGTCGGGTAAACGCTATGGGCTGGTGATGGGTTATAACAATGTGCGGACGTATCAGGAAGCGATTGAACTGCTGGAAAGGCCGAAACAGCAGACGCTTGCGCTGTTGAGCTGAACATTGCCGGGTAGCGGCTGCCCCCTACCCGGCCGGGACGATCATACATCATGCCGCGACAACCCGACATCCCTGAGCTGCTCGTCGCTCATCTGACTCAGAATGCGGCGGGTACGGTGAATGCGGTACCAGTTGCGTAGCGTTTTCGCGATCCAGACAAACGCAATAAACGGACGTTTTGAACGATTCTCATAGAATTCCATGATGCTCTCCTCGCTGTGCCAGTGGGGATATCATCAGGGAAAACGGCATGCATAATACAGATTCAAAAACAGCTTTTGTTTAACATACAGATCCGCTAAAACAGTATCTGCATGCCGTTTTTTGCGGCAATCTGTACTGGTTTTACAATCTGCATGGTGAAAACAAAGGATACAGCATGACGCGCTACCAACATCTGGCCAACCTTCTGGCAGAACGCATTGAACAAGGGCTGTATCGCAGCGGGGAACGTTTACCGTCGGTACGTGCGCTGAGCCAGGAGCACGGCGTGAGTATCAGCACCATACAGCAGGCTTATCAGATCCTCGAAAATCTCCAGCTGATCACCCCCCAGCCGCGTTCCGGATATTTTGTCTCACAACGTAAATCCCAGCCCCCCGTTCCGGCCATGACGCGCCCGGTGCAGCGGCCCGTGGACGTGACACAATGGGATGAGGTGATGATGCTGCTGGATGCCCGCGCCGACAAAGAGATGATCTCCTTCGGTGGCGGCTCACCGGACATTAACCAGCCCAGCCTGAAGCCTCTGTGGCGCGAGATGAGCCGTATCGCGCAACACAACCCGAGCGAGATGTTGAGCTATGACGTACTCGACGGCCGCCTTGAGCTGCGCGAGCAGATCGCCCGTCTGATGCTGGATGGCGGCTCGACCGTAGCGGCGAATGAGATTGTGATCACCAACGGCTGCCACGGCGCGCTGTCGATTGCTCTGCTCTCAGTCTGCAAGCCGGGTGATATCGTGGCAGTCGAGTCGCCGTCGTTTCACGGCACCATGCAGATGCTGCGCGGCTTTGACATCAAAGCGATTGAAATTCCCACCGATCCTGAAACCGGGATCAGCATTGAAGCGTTAGAACTGGCGCTGGAACAGTGGCCGATTAAAGCGGTGATCCTGGTGCCAAACTGCAATAACCCGCTGGGATTCATCATGCCGGAAGCGCGTAAAAAGCAGGTTTTGGCGCTGGCCCAGCGGCACGACATCGTGATTGTGGAAGATGATATCTACGGTGAGCTGGCGGCGGAATATCCGCGCCCGCGCACCATTCATTCGATGGATATTGATGGTCGCGTGATCCTCTGTAGCTCATTTACCAAAACCGTTGCGCCGGGTCTGCGCGTCGGCTGGATTGTCCCGGGACGCTATTACGACCGGGTGATGCACATGAAATACGCCGCAGGTGGCTTTAACGTGCCCGGCACCCAGATGGCGGTGGCGGCGTTTATTCGCGACGGCCATTATCATCGCCACGTGCGCCGTATGCGTCAGATCTATCAGCAGAATATGGAAACCTATACCTGCTGGGTACGGCAGTATTTTCCGGCGGGGATTTGCGTGACGCGTCCGCAGGGAAGTTTCCTGCTGTGGGTTGAGCTGCCAGAGAAAGTGGATATGGTGTGCGTCAGCAAACAACTGTGTCGGTTGAAGATCCAGGCGGCGGCCGGGTCGCTGTTTTCCGCCTCCGGAAAGTATCGCAACTGCCTGCGGATCAACGTGGCGCTGCCCCCGACGGACAAAAATCGTGATGCACTGAAGAAGATGGGCGAGGCGATTGTCATTGCGATGGAGGAGTAGTGCGGTTTTTTGCCGGGTGGCGGCTTCGCCTTACCCGGCCTACATCTTATCGCCCGTAGGCCCGGTAAGCGAAGCGCCACCGGGCGACAGACCGCACTACTCGTCGAAGTACCAGTATCCCTGGTTAATCAGCCCGGTGAGCTCTTCAACAAACGCCGGGTTTTTCAGCGCATCGCCCAGCTCGGCCTGACCAAGTTCGGTGTAGCGACACAACGCATCTGCGGCCTTCGCATCTACCGTTTCCAGCAGTTCGCTGTTGATAAAGAAGCTGCCGTTAATGTTCAGTACGCGCAGTCCGCTCAGGCGAGATAACCTTTCGCCGCCCTGCAGCGCATCAATCACCTCTTCCGCTGAGTATGGCGGTTCCGCAGCAGCAATATCCAGCTCGTGACGCGGCGTAGAGACAAAGCTGCCGAACCATTTCGTGAAATCGTCAGGTTTGCTGATCATGTCGATCATCATCTGGCGAATACGATCGAGCTCATACTGCTCCACGCGGCCGGGGTGTTCGCGGCAGGTCAGATCCGGATCGCTGTAATGCTCTCCCCCCAGATCGTTTTCCAGCGCGTAATCGGCAAAACTACTGATCAGATCGCGTCCATTTGGCCCACGGAAACCGACAGAGTAGTTGAGCGCGGTTTCATGGGTAAAGCCGTCGTGCGGGAATCCTGGTGGAATATAGAGGATATCGCCCGGAGCCAGATCTTCGTCGATGATCGGCTCGAATGGATCGACATGCAGCAGCGCCGGATGCGGGCAGAACTGACGCATTGGCAGCTTGTCCCCAACGCGCCAGCGGCGGCTACCCATCCCCTGAATGATAAACACATCGTACTGATCGATATGCGGGCCTACGCCACCACCCGGAACAGAGAAGGAGATCATCAGGTCGTCCAGACGCCAGTCTGGCAATACGCGGAACGGACGCACCAGCTCCGCCGCAGGCATATGCCAGTGGTTCACCGCCTGTGCCAGCAGCGACCAGCCGGTTTCACCCAGACCATCAAAGTGCTCAAACGGACCATTGCTGGCCTGCCATTTACCGTTGAAATGGCTCACCAGACGGCTATCGACTTCCGGCTCCATCGCCAGGCCAGCCAGCTCGTCCGGGGTAATCGGGTCAACAAAATTCGGGAAGGCATTTTTCAGCACAACGGGTTTTTTCTGCCAGTATTTTTCGAGAAATTCCGGCCAGTTCAGGTTCAGTTGATACGCCATGGGTAGCACCAGTGAGAGGGGAAACAGGCGCGATTATAGGGGAGACGGTGGAGGGGGAACTTGTCATGGGTCAAACGAGCTTGCGTAGGTCGGGTAAGGCGAAGCCGCCACCCGACACATACACGATATTAGCGCTTAATCGAGCTTCAACTCGTCATAATGAGTAATCAGTTTACCCACGATACCGTAATCCAGCGCTTCAGCCGGAGACATCCAGAAGTTACGGTCGGTGTCTTTTTTCACTTTTTCCAGCGGCTGGCCGGTAGCGTCAGCGATCAGCTTATTCACGCGATCCAGCATACGGATGATCTCACGCGCTTCGATTTCGATGTCCGTCGCCTGACCACGTACGCCGCCCAGCGGCTGGTGGATCATGAAGCGGGTATTTGGCAGTGAATAACGATGTTCTTTTTTCGCCGCCAGGAAGATGGTGATCCCGGCGCTCGCAACCCAGCCGGTGCCAATGACGTGCACGTCAGGACGGATGAATTTAATGAAATCGTGGATGGTATCACCCGCTTCCACGTGGCCGCCCTGGCTGTTGATGTACAGTTTGATCGGATCGTTACTTACGCTTTGCAGCAGGATCATCTGGGTGATAACTTTCTGCGCCAGTTCCTGGTTGATCTCACCAGAGATGACAATCGAACGGGATTCCAGAAGTTTTTGCTGCAGTGCGCCTGCGCCGTTTGCCCCTTCTGCCTTATCCTTGTCACTTTCTTTCAGTGTGTAGTGCATTGTTATTTCCTCAGCTTATCGCGCTCAAAACCAGAGTGTAGCCTGTTTTACGGGTCAAAGTCCTCTGAGACAGACAGCTTGTCGGTGCATAAAATCAGCGTTTCATTCCTTAACCGCCCCACCACGGCTCGCTATACTTCATCTTCACACGGTTATCATATTGTTAAATGATAATGATAGTTAATGTGTTAAGATGAAAGTCAGCATAAACAGTCTCTTACGTACCCGTCGGAACTGTTTACATCCTCGACATGTAAATCAGCACCGGGGCGGTGAATGGAACACATTGTGTATGTGGTTGATGACGATGACGCAGTCAGGCACGCCGTAATCGGGTTACTGGGATCGGCAGGCCTGAACGCTATCGGCTTTTCATCGGCAGAAGCGTTTCTTCAGCACCGCTTTGAAGAGCTACCGTCGTGCGTGGTCCTCGATATGCAAATGCCCACCATCTCGGGTTTTGAGGTGGCAGATACCCTCAAGGGAACCGGGCGCGAGATCCCGATTATTTTTCTCACCGGCCACGGCACTATCCCGATGTCGGTGCGCGCTATTAAGGGCGGCGCTTACGAATTTCTCACCAAACCCGTTGAATCTAACGCGCTTATCGACGCCATTGAATCCGCGCTTCGGCTGGCGGAAAACAACGCGGTGCGCAATAAAGAGCATTACGCCCTGAAGCAGCGGCATATGTCCCTCACACCGCGCGAACATGAAGTGCTCCAGCTTGCGATAAGCGGCATGCTGAACAAGCAGATTGCCGCCGAGTTAGGCGTCAGCGAAATCACCGTGAAAGTGCATCGTCGCCGCGTGATGGAGAAAATGCAGGTGCGTTCCGTCGCGGAGCTGGTCAGGGCCGTTGAGCGCCTGACCAAAAACCTGCCTGCGGAGTAACGTTTACGTATCCTGTTCAGCCAGCGGCAGCGCAAAGGCAAACACGGTGCCGTGTGGCTCCCGTTGGTGCGCGCTCAGCTTCCCACAGTGACGCTCAATGATGCTGGCGCTGATGGTTAGCCCCATCCCCATCCCCTGCGCTTTGGTGGAGTAGAACGAGTCAAAAATCTGCTCCAGCTGATCGGGTTCAATGCCGCTGCCGGTATCCGCTATCTCTACAATAACTTTCCCGTCTGCATTGCGAGTACTGAGAGTGATGGTACAGGGGCGATCCTTCACCTCGGCCATCGCCTCTACCGCATTCATCACCAGGTTCAACAGCACCTGTTGGATCTGCACGCTATCGCCGATGATAAAACTCTCCTGCGCCTTTAACAGATAATCAACGCTAATGTGTCTCTGCTCCAGCTCGCTGCGGGAGAGCGTGATGATATGGTGGATCAGGTAGTGCATGTCGATGCGCGAGAAGGTGGGATCCTGCTTGCGCGTCAGGGACTGAATACTGCGAATGATCTCCCCCGCCCGCGCGCCTTCCGCGGCAATCTCCTCCAGCCCCTCACGCACTTTGTCCAGACGGGCGGGCTCGCGGTTGAGCCAGCGCAAACTCGCACCGGCATTAGAGACGATCGACATCAACGGCTGGTTGATCTCATGGGCGATGGACGAGGTTAGCTGCCCGACGGTGGTGGCGCGGGAAACCCTCGCCAGATCCGCCTGCGCCACTCGCATGGCATCCTCTGCGGCGCGCTGGCTGGTGATATCGGTGATGATCCCGTAATACTCGTTCACCTCGCTGCCCACGCCCACGGGATCGCCAATCCCGAGGATGTAGCGCGTTGAACCGTCGGTACGCTTAACGCGAAATTCCGCGCGCATGGAGAGCCCATCGCGCACACTCCCGGTGACGATGGCGCTGATGCGGGCATAATCGTCCTCATGGACGAAAGTCAAAAACTCCGCCATGGAGATCATCTTTTGCTGTTCGGGCAGGCCGAGAATGCGGGCGTACTCTTCCGAGACAAACATCAGATCCTGCTCCAGCTCCCAGCGCCAGCTACCGGTGTGGCTGATCTGCTCGCCAAGCATCAGCGAGGTCTGGCTGGCACGAAGCTCTTTCTCCACCCGTCGGCGCTGGATATTCTCCGCCAGCAGCTCGGCGTACAACCGCGCCGTCTCCAGAGATATCGCGGCCTGCGCGCCCAGCAGGCTCACCACACGCGAGTGCTCGGCGGTGAAGACCTCCGGCATCAGGCGGTTTTCCAGGTATAGCACGCCCACCAGCCGCGCCTGTTTGAACATCGGGACGCACATGACGGCCGCCCCCGAGGTCACCAGATAAGGGTCCTGACTAAAGGGATGGAACTCCTCCGGCTTACCGGTGCGGATCTCCTGCCCGGTACGGATCACCGCCGCCAGCACCGACAACGGCATGTCAGTCGCCGTCGGCACATCTTTCAGGATCCGCACCCGCACGCCTTCGGTACTGGTCCAGGCGCTGGCTTCGATCTCCGGGATCAAGTTATCGCTCACGCGAAGCAGCAGGCCACGCTGCGCCCCGGCGCGTTCGAGCAGGATCGTCATCAGATTTTCGATCAACCGCTCGAGGTTAATCTCTTCCGAGAGCGCGCGAGAGGCTTTGATCACGCTCTGTAGATCGCGGATCGTCTCATTCTGGGCGAACGCCACTGTGTCGTAGGCACTGGCCTGTCCGGAGGCCAGCAGATGCGGAAAATCCTGCTCCAGCTGGCGAATTTTGGCCTGTGCGCCCGTGCGGCCCCAGGCGGCTATCGCCCCGCGGAAGTGCGCGTCCGAGGCGGTCGGGTAGCCGCAGGCCAGCGCAAAGCGCCCCGCCAGCTCGTGGGCCAGGGCGTTTATCGGATTAAACCCGCCCTCGCGGGAAAGCCGGACTGCTTTCTCATACTGCTCAAGCGCAATGCTGTTCATCCCATCCAGGCGCACAATTTC
This sequence comes from Enterobacter sp. 342, assembly GCF_036663495.1. Classification (NCBI taxonomy): domain Bacteria; kingdom Pseudomonadati; phylum Pseudomonadota; class Gammaproteobacteria; order Enterobacterales; family Enterobacteriaceae; genus Enterobacter; species Enterobacter sp. 342. Next base: position 15,643 of record NZ_JAWUEI010000003.1, on the reverse strand, counting down.
GGCATAGATCAGCGCCTCTTTATCCGCGAATGTACCGGGATTAATGCGCGCCCAGAGGGCTATTTTGTCGTAGTGGGCGTGAATACTGCGGCGGTGATTCGCCGAGAAAGTCTCTGGCGTCAGCTGCCGGGAAAGTGCCAGGGCGCTGTAAAGATGGTAATCCAGCAGATGGATGTGCCCTGGCGCGGACCACGCGTACCAGCCCGCCATCTCGAGATCTGCCTGCGCATCGGCATACTCCCCGCAGGTAAAGTGTGCCATGCCGCGGTAGAGCCAGTACCAGAACAACATGGTCGAGGTTTGCTCCAGCGCCTGCTCCGGCGATGCGGGAAGCAGCGCCTCAGGCAGCACCTGAGACGCGGTCCAGGTCCCCATCGTCGGCGTGCGCAAAAAATCAACGTAGGTGCGCTGAACCAGCAAGATGGTTTCAACGTCCTGAAAGTGGGTTTTACGCACAAACGCCAGGCCACGATCGATGCTGGTCAGCACCCCGTCCAGGTGATCGCCTCGTGAGAGGAAGTTAATGACCTGATGGCAAGCCGCAAAGCAGGCCATCGTCATATCCCCGTGGGTCACCGCCGAGGTGAAGCAGGCTTTTGCACACTCAATGGTGAACGATAGCGGCTGGGTCCAGACGCTGAGTTGATCAAGCGGCAGCAGGGTTTTGGCTTCAAACGCATCATAGCCGTGACGGTTCACCAGCTTGTGAGCCAGCGTGCCGTACTGGAACCCGAGACGATACTCGGCGTAGCGCTGGCCAATCAGCACGCCAAACCAGGCCATCGCCGTCGTGGAGGCACCGGTGATACCGTGGTCGAGGGTCAGGTGCATCATGCGGCAGAGCAGCAAAAAGTGCAGACGCGGGCAGATGAAGCTGGCGCAAATACTGGCGCTGTAGAGCAGGTTCATCACCGCTTCCGTTTCCGGGTTATCCATGCGAGAGAGCTGGGCATAGCGATTTTGTGGTGCGTCGCCCACACGGTTGCAGAAGTGTTCCCAGGCTTCGTCACAATCGGCATCTTCAGGATAGCGGCCGATCTGGATACCAAAAACCCCCAACCAGCAGAGCGCCGCTTCCAGCGCAAGACGGCTGTCTGACTGGCGAATGTACAATTCCACCAGCAGGTTAGCCGCCAGCGCCTTTTCGGTCAGCCCGCCGGGGCAACCGAGAATGGCGTCACACAGCTTGCGGGTCCGCTCAAGATGCCCCAGCGCAAACTCGCAGCCCGCCTCTTCAATATCGAGCATAAAGTCTGACACCACCCCGGCGTTGCCCAGCGCTCTGGCGGTCTGGATATAGCTGAGCGCCGAAAGGTAATCCCCCGATCGCTTTGCGCGTCGCGCCGCCAGCAGGCTCAGCTCGCGGAACATCTGGCGCTGCGGGGCGGGCTGGATACTGTCCAGCGCGGCCGTGACGTGATGAACGGCGCGGAACAAAAGCTCGTTCCCCGCCGCCTGACGCGCAGCGTCGGCCAGCAAGCTGGCGGTGGTCAGGTGAAGATGGCTTTTCTCATGTTGATCCAGCAGCGCAAAGGCGGCCTCCTGCACCCGGTCGTGGGTGAAGGCGTACTCTTTTTCCGTCAGTACGATGAGCTGGGCCATCACCGCCGGGTGCAGCGCATAGCGCATTTCCGCCATCGACATGCCGACCACGCGGCATATCATCTCCATCTCGCCCGTGCCACCGAGACAAGCGATGCTGCCCAGCAGGCGACGCGTCTCATCGGGCATCTCTTCAAGCTGTTCCAGCACCAGGGTGACGACGTTTTCGGTGTAATGCCGGGCGCGGATCGCCTGCAGATCGTAGTGCCACTTGTCCTGATATTTGTTGTGCACCACCAGCCCGTCATCGACGATGCGGCGGAAAAACTCATGTACAAATAGCGGGTTGCCCCCCGTCTTCTCATGGATCAGCGTAGCGAGATCGGTCGTCGCCGTGCTGCGGGTACGAAATACCGTTGCCAGCCAGCGCGCCACCGCTTTTACGGAAAGCGCCTGCGGGACAATCTCGCTCGCGTTTTGTGCCGCCTCCGGCAAGCTCGCCAGCTGCTGTTGCAGCGTGAGTTCGGACAACGAGCTGATATCGCGGTGAGCGACAACCACCAGCAGCGGGATAGCGCCACAGTTCATCAGCAGATGTTTGAGCGTATGCAGGCTGGCGGCGTCGCTCCACTGGAGATCGTCGAGCACCAGCACCAGCGGGCAGCCCTGAGCGGCAAAGGTTTTTACCAGCGCCAGCACCATGTGGCTGAAGCGCGCCCGGGCATCAATGGAAAACGTATCCGCCGAAAAACGCGGTTTGCTCTCAAGGAGCAGGCCCAGTTCAGGCACCAGGCTGACGGCCAGCGCTTCATACCCCTCCAGGGCGCGGGACAGGCGAATTTTCCACTTAGCCACATCGTCTGCGGGCAGCCCCAGCAGGTGCAGCGTCAGGGTGCGGAACGCGGAGCTTAATACGCCGTAGGGCAGCGACGGCGAAAATTGATCAACTTTGCCCACCGCCAGCAGCACCGTACGCTGCTGCAGCGTTTTGAGTGCCGTCGCGATGATCGAGGATTTCCCGATACCCGACGGCCCGCCAATCGTCACCAGCTCCGGCACCAGGTTCTGCCCCACCCGCTCAAATGCGGCAATGACGTCATTCGCCTGCGGATGCGTCGCGAACAGGGAGTCCGCCAGATGGATCGCCGGAGTGCGGTCCTGCTGCCCGGGCGTAAAGGCGACGATCTCGCCCTCGCAGGTCAACGTCGCCTGGCAGCGACGGAGGTCGGCAATCAGCCCGTCGACCGTCTGGTAGCGGTTATCAGGATTTTTTTCCAGCAGCTTCAGGATGATGGTGGACAACATTCCTGGCACGTCCGGACGAATCACGTGCGGGGCCAGCGGCGCCGAGGCAATATGGTAATGCGCCCAGTTGGTCTGATCATCCTCCCCCAACTCAAACGGCAGGCGTCCGGTCAGGAGTTCATACAGCACCATGCCGAGGCTGTAGAGATCACTGCGGCCATCGACCGGGCGCTGGGTGCGGGTCGTGTGCTCTGGCGACATATACGCAGGCGTACCGCCTGAAACAGCAAGCCGGGTCTGGGAGAAGGCTCCCGAGAGGCTACAGGAAAGACCGAAACTGCCCAGACGACAGGTGGCATCGTGATGAACAAAAATATTGCCGGGCTTGATATCACCGTGGATCAGGTTTTGCAGATGCATCTGACGCAGGGGAACGCAGATCTGGATCGCCAGTTCGATAAAGCGCGTGATACCTGAGATCGCCCTGCCCGCGCGCCGCGCCAGCAGTTCAAATGAAAACGGGGCGTAAACCAGCGCGAAGCGCCCCCGGTACTGGGTAGACGCAACAGCACGGATGGCCCAGCTGTCCTGCAGCACATCACGCAGCGCAAACTCGTTTTTAAGCAGCCGGGTGGCCCGCTCTTCCTCCTCGTCGCTGACCGCGGTGGCAATAATAAATGAACCGCCGGAATGGGGATGGCGTGCGTGCATCCAGGCAATACCGCCCTCCTGTGCCAGAACGGTAAAAATCACATCCTCTTTAAGGACAAAAACCCGCCCCTGATGAAGATTCCCCTGGGCGGGCCAGAATGCAGGCTGCTCATTTTCGTTCATCCGCGATCCTTATTGTCGGCGGGCCAGCTCCCGCTGAATATGGTCCAGCAGAATATCGATGTTAATAGGCTTACGCAAAAATGCAGCGGCGCCCAGACTGAGAGCGTACCGCTGCATATTTTCATCAGCATGACCGGAGATAAAGAGTACAGGGGGCGGCGGTACGGCCAGCAACCGTAGCTTTTCAAACAACTCAAGGCCGCTCATACCCCGCAACTTAATATCGGTGATCACCAGTGCGGCGTCGGACAACGCGAGGGGATGGCTCAAAAACACCTCTGCCGAATCAAAGGTATCGGTCGAATAGCCTTCCGACTCCAGGAGATTACTCAGCCCGCTGCGGACGGAACGTTCGTCATCAATGATGGCAATGCGCCACGGCAGCGTCATGCTGTCTTTCCTCTAACAAATCATTAAACGTCGCGATTTTCCTTCGCGGGCGCAGGGGGCGCCGTGCCACTGATTTTCGGCACGCATTCGTGACGAAACCAGGCGAGGGTCAGCGGTTCGCGACTCAATAAACGCCGTCCCACCGGGATAAGCTGTTCGCCCACCAACATGCCAAACAGGCCAAGCAGGGCGACAACTGGTGGTGCCGGAGAATGGACATCGAGCAGAGCGTAAATTACCCCAGCCACTACGCCGCACACCAGCGAAATTATCCATGCTTTCATGATGACGCTCCTGTCTGCGATTTAACCTGCGGAACAGTCACCTGAGGAGAAGGCGCACCGTCGCGAGATAACAGATGGCGCGTCGCCTGTTCACCTGCCAGCATCCCCAGCAGGCCAATCAGCGCCAGCGCGGGCGGCGCGGGGGAGCGCACCTTCAGCACGGCATACATCAGGCCAATCAACACGCCTGCCGCAAGGGATATCAGCCCAGTACTCATTGTTAACTCCAGAGAAAGAGGCAGTGGCGAGCCGGATGAGGGACCAGCCCGCCGCCGGGGCTTAGCGGGCCGGGACTGGCGCTAAGGTGCGGTGCTCGCTCTTCTGGCGAGACGGTGCTTTGTGCACCATGGTGTAGGCGTAATCAACGCCCATGCCGTACGCGCCGGAGTGCTCACGCACGATATCCATTACCGCGGTGTAGGTCTCTTTACGCGCCCAGTCGCGCTGCCACTCCAGCATCACCTGCTGCCAGGTTACCGGGATCACACCCGCCTGGATCATGCGCTGCATCGCGAAGTCGTGGGCTTCTTTGGAGGTGCCGCCAGACGCATCCGCCACCATATAAATTTCGTAGTCGCCTTCCAGCATCGCGCACAGGGCAAAGCTGTTGTTGCACACTTCGGTCCACAGACCGGCAACCACCACCTTCTTCTTGCCGTTGGCTTTCAGCGCGTCACGTACTTTCTGGTCGTCCCAGGAGTTCATGGAGGTACGCTCCAGAATGTCCTGGCCCGGGAACACGTCCAGCAGCTCCGGATAGGTGTTACCGGAGAAGCTTTCGGTCTCAACGGTGGTGATGATGGTTGGGATGTTGAACACTTTGGCCGCTTTCGCCAGCGCCACGGTGTTGTTTTTCAGCACCTGGCGGTCAATAGACTGCACGCCAAACGCCATCTGTGGCTGGTGATCGATAAAGATGATCTGACAGTTCGCAGGGGTTAACACTTCGAGCTTTGAAGAGGTCATAGCATTTTCCAGTGGTTAAGGGTAGAAATCACCGTGAGTGCCACGGCGATAAAGTCACCCTCATCCTGCGGTTTTCCGTCGCCGCGCGTAATTATCTCTTCGTATAGTTAACCTTAGGTATAGTTATACTTTGGTATACCTATCCTATTGTATAACTGGATCTTTGCCGAAACCGGTTCCCATAATCCTGACCATTCCCCTCTCAGTCAGGAGCAGTTATGGTTACCCTCGGTAAAGCCGATCTCATTCTGGTTAACGGCCAGTTTCACACTGTCGATCGCGAGAACCCTGTCGCGGAAGCCGTTGCCGTACGCGACGGAAAATTTCTGGAAGTGGGTACCGTCGACGAGGTGATGCAGCACCACTGCGACGGCACCAAAGTGGTCGATTTAAAAGGCCATACCGCCATCCCCGGCCTGAACGACTCCCACCTGCACCTCATTCGCGGCGGGCTGAACTACAACCTTGAGTTGCGCTGGGAAGGCGTGCCGTCGCTGGCCGACGCCCTGCGGATGCTGAAAGAGCAGGCCCTGCGCACACCGTCGCCCCAGTGGGTGCGCGTGGTGGGCGGCTGGACTGAGTTCCAGTTTGCCGAGCGCCGCATGCCGACCCTGGACGAGATCAACGACGCCGCGCCGGACACACCTGTTTTCATCCTCCACCTGTACGACCGCGCCTTGCTCAACCGCGCCGCGCTGAAGGTGGTCGGCTACACCAAAGACACCCCGAACCCGCCGGGCGGCGAGATCCAGCGCGACGCTAACGGCAACCCGACCGGGATGCTGATTGCCCGTCCTAACGCCATGATCCTCTACGCCACACTGGCGAAAGGGCCGAAGCTGCCGCTGGAGCAGCAGGTCAACTCCACCCGTCAGTTTATGCGCGAGCTGAACCGTCTGGGGCTGACCAGCGCCATCGACGCGGGCGGCGGCTTCCAGAACTACCCGGAAGATTACGAGGTGATTGCCGAGCTGCACGAGAAAAAGCAGATGACCATCCGCATCGCCTACAACCTGTTTACCCAACGTCCGGGCCACGAGCTGGAAGACTTTGAAAAATGGACCGACATGCTCACGCCGGGCCAGGGTAGCGACTTCTTCCGCCACAATGGCGCGGGCGAGATGCTGGTCTTCTCCGCCGCCGATTTTGAAGACTTCCTCGAGCCGCGCCCGGATCTCGCGCCGGGCATGGAGGACGAACTGGAGCGCGTGGTGCGCCATCTGGTGGAGCACCGCTGGCCGTTCCGCCTGCACGCCACCTATAACGAATCCATCAGCCGTATGCTGGACGTGTTCGAAAAAGTGAACCGCGACATTCCGTTCAACGGCCTGCACTGGTTCTTCGACCATGCGGAGACCGTCACCCAGGCCAATATCGACCGCATCAAAGCGCTCGGCGGCGGCATAGCCGTGCAGCACCGTATGGCCTTCCAGGGGGAATATTTTGCTGAGCGTTACGGCATTGAAGCCACCCGCCACACACCGCCGGTGGCGAAAATGCTCGAGACCGGCGTGCCGGTCGGTTTAGGGACGGACGCCACCCGCGTGGCGAGCTACAACCCGTGGACCGCGCTCTACTGGCTGGTCTCCGGCCGTACCGTTGGCGGGATGCAGATGTACGACCACAGCGCCCGTCTGGATCGCGACACCGCCCTGATGCTCTGGACCCAGGGCAGCGCGTGGTTCTCCAGCGAGCAAAATCAGAAGGGGCAGATCAAAGTCGGTCAGCTCGCCGACCTGGCGGTGCTGAGCAAAGACTTCTTCCGCGTGCCGGAAGAGGAGATCAAAGGCATCGAGTCCGTCCTGACGGTGGTCAACGGCGATATCGTGTACGCCGCAGGCAGCTTCGGCCCGCTAGCGCCGCCTGCGATCCCGGTTCTGCCCGAGTGGTCACCGGTGGTGAAGGTGCCGGGCCACTACCGCAGCGCGCCGCCGCAGGCCGCCCGCGTCGGCATGAACGCCGTCCATCACTGCAGCGGCCCGTGTGGGGTTCACAGCCACCAGCATGACTTTGCGCGCACGTCAGAGATGCCGGTGTCCGACGATAACGCTTTCTGGGGGGCGCTGGGCTGCAGCTGCTTTGCATTCTGATGAAAAATACATTTGCTTCGCCCCGGGTCGACCTGGGGCTGTTTTTCCTGCGTCTCACCGGCAGCCTGCTGCTGTACGTACACGGCCTGCCGAAGGTGCTGCACTTCAGTGAAGAGCTGACGCGCATTGAAGATCCGTTCGGCTTCGGGCCCTGGGCGAGCCTGATCCCGGCGATTTTCGCCGAGGTGATCTGCCCGCTGTTTATCATTGCGGGCGTTTATACCCGCCTGGCCTGCCTGCCGATCATCGCCGTGCTGCTGGTGGCGATGCTGGTGGTGCATCCGGACTGGTCGATTGCCGAAGGGCAGTTTGGCTGGCTGCTGCTGATTATCTTCACCACCCTTGCCCTCACCGGGCCGGGCCAGTGGCGATTGCAGCATAAGGCAACGGAGAAGTTCGCATGACGCAGGTTAACGACGTTCGCGACGCACACGTCGAGACGACGCCCGCATCGACGGTTTCACCCTGGCAGCCGCTGAGCCAGCCGGTATTCCGCATGCTGTGGATCGCCACGGTGGTCTCAAACGTCGGCTCATGGATGAGCGACGTCGGTATCAACTGGAGCATGCTGACCCTGAGCGCCGATCCTTTGGATATCGCGCTGGTACAGGCGGCAAGCAGCCTGCCGATGTTCCTCTTCGCCCTGCCGTCCGGGGTGATGGCGGACATCGTCGACCGACGTAAATACCTGCTCTTCTCCCAGCTGTGGGTGTTCATCGCCGCCGCCGGGCTGACGGTGCTCTCCTTCACCGGACACGTCACCCCTGCGGTTCTGCTGGTGGCGACGTTTCTGCTGAGCGTGGGCGCGGCGATGAGCTCGCCACCGTTTCAGGCCGTGGTGCCTGACCTGGTGAGCAAGCCGGAGCTGGGTGCCGCCGTGGCGCTGAACTCACTGGGGGTGAACATCAGCCGGGCGATTGGCCCGGCGCTGGGTGGTTTCCTGCTGTCGCTCGCCGGGCCGTGGATGGTGTTTGCGCTGAACGCGCTTTCCGTTGTGGGCGTGGCATGGGTGCTGTGGCGCTGGCGTCCGGCCCCGTCCATTCAGCGGCTGCCGCCGGAGCACTTCTTCTCGGCGGTACGCTCCGGCATCCGCTACGTGCACGCCGCACCAGTGCTGCGTAACGTGCTGGTGCGCACCGTGGCCTTCTTCGTTTTCGGCAGCGCGGGGTGGGCCCTGCTGCCGCTGGTGGCGCGCCGCGAGCTGGGCTTAGGCCCGGCGGGCTACGGCGTGATGCTGGCCTGCATTGGCCTGGGGGCGATTGCCGGGGCCATTTTGCTGCCACGCCTGCGCCAAAAGCTGAACGCCGACCGACTGATGGTAGCCGCCAGCCTGACTTTTGCCCTCACCATGCTGGCGCTGGCGTTTGTGCGCCACATCTGGCTGCTCAATCTGTTTGAATTCTTCACCGGCTTCGCGTGGATTGCGGTGCTCTCCACCCTCAACCTCGGCGCGCAACGCAGTGCCGCCCGTTGGGTGAAAGCCCGCGCGCTGGCGGTCTACCTGACGGTGTTCTTCGGTTCGATGACCACAGGCAGCGCCATCTGGGGGCAGATCGCTTCCCAGTTCGGCACCCCGACTTCGCTGGTGGTCGCCACGCTGGGCATGGTGCTGGCAAGCGCTACCGTCTTTCGCTGGAAGCTGGAGAAAGACCCGGACCTGAACCTCGACCTCAGCGGCCAGCCGCTGGACGGCATCGAGATTGAGCTGCCGAATGAGCGCGGCCCGGTACTGGTATCGCACGAGTACATCATCGACCCGCACAACGCGAAAGCGTTTTTGCAGGCGGTGCATGAGCTACGCCGGGTGCGCCGCCGCGCCGGGGCGATGAGCTGGGCAGTGTATGAAGATATTGAGCGCCCCGGTCTGTTTATCGAGACCTTCCTGATGGGCTCCTGGATTGAGCATCTGCGCCAGCAGGAGCGCCACACCATGAATGACCTCCTGCTGCAGAGCCGCGTTCTGGCTTTTCATCAGGGCACAACATCACCGGCAATTCGTTATCTGGTCGCGCCGGTTTAAACATAACAATCACCTGTTGAGGAAGACACTATGGCAACGTTTAAGGCAAAAGACGGCACGCAGATTTACTACAAAGACTGCGGCGCGGGTAAACCGGTTCTGTTCAGCCACGGCTGGCCGCTGGACGGCGACATGTGGGACAGCCAGCTGAACTACCTGGCCGAGCGTGGTTTCCGCGCCATCGCCTTTGATCGTCGCGGCTTTGGCCGCTCGGATCAGCCGTGGAACGGCTACAACTACGACACTTTTGCGTCTGACATCAACGACCTGATCACTACCCTGGACCTGCAGGACGTGACGCTGGTGGGCTTCTCCATGGGCGGCGGCGACGTGACCCGCTACATCAACAACTACGGCAGTTCACGCGTCGCCGGTCTGGCACTGCTGGGTGCGGTAACGCCAATCTTCGGTAAATCTGACTCCTTCCCGCAAGGTGTGGATCAGAGCGTGTTCGACGGCATTCGCGACGGACTGCGTAAAGATCGCGCCCAATTCATCAGCGATTTCGCGACGCCGTTCTACGGCATCAACGCCGGGCAGACCGTCTCTGCCGGTGCCCTGACCCAGACGCTGAACATCGCCCTGCTGGCGTCTTTGAAGGGCACCATCGACTGCGTGACCGCGTTCGGCGAAACCGACTTCCGCCCGGATATGGCGAAAATCGACGTGCCGACGCTGGTGATTCACGGCAGCAACGACCAGATCGTGCCGTTTGAAAGCACCGGTAAGCTGGCGGCAGAGATGATCAAAAACGCCACGCTGAAAGTGTACGACAACGCGCCGCACGGCTTCGCGCTGACCCACCAGGATCAGCTCAACGAAGATCTGCTGGCGTTTGTGAAGTCGCTGTAATTTTTTCCAGGCCGGGTAAGGCGCAGCCGCTACCCGGCGCTTTCGCAGATGCGTTCCGCTCCGCCAGCAGCCGACAAATCTCCGCATGCTTCTCCTCGGTAAAGGTAAAGCGCGACATAAAGCCAATACGGATCAGCGAACCTATCGCTGGCAGCAGACAAATCCCGAAGAACAGCCCCGACAGCACGCTCTCGCTCTGGATTTGCGCCTGCGGTACGTAGCCAATCATCGTCAGGAACACGCCGATTAACCCGCCGCCCACCGCCACCGACATCTTGCCGGTAAAGGTCTGCCCCGAGAAGGTGATCGCCGCGCAGCGCTTGTTAGTGTGGTACTCCGCGTACTCGATGGTGTCGGCAATCATCGACGAGGTGAGGATGTTAGTCATCATCACGAACAGCGTGCTCAGGCCGAGCAGAATGAACAGCATCGTCACCTGCTGATAGCCGACAAACCACATCACCACGCGCACCGCCACGTCCAGCCCGCAGAGGATCATAAACAGCTTCCGCTTCTGCATCCGGCGCGTCAGCATCGGGGCGACCAGGCACAGTACCGCCGCCACAATCCCCATCACGCCAATCGCCATCTGCAGGCTGCCGTCGCCCAGGTTGTTGATAAAGAAGTAGATATACAGACCGCCCGCCACGTTATGAAACACGCAGAAGAAGAACGACAGCAGGACGATAAACAGCGGTTTGTTCTGACGCAGGTTGTGGAAAGTATCGCGCATCGTCACCTTTTCCGGGCTTGGCGGCACGCGCTCTTTGATCTGCATAAAGCCGTTGAGCATCAGCGGCAGACCTACCAGCATCATCACCAGCGCCGCCATAAAGTAGCCTTTATCGTTGCTGTGCTGGGCGAAAAACGCCGCCAGTTTCGGGAAGAAGATGTTGGCGCAGGCAATCCCGGCGTTTACCCCCAGCATTGCCGCCGTCACCGCACGGGTGCGCTGGGCGGAGTCGTTGGTCATCACCGATGACATCGACCAGAACGGGATATCGGAGATAGCGTACAGCGTCCCCCACAGGATGTAGGTCACCCCGGCGTAGAGGATTTTGGTGGTCATGTCCGCTTCGATTTTATAGAACGACAGCAGCGTGACGCCGGTGATCAGCAACGGTGCAATCAGTAAAAAGTGGCGAAACTTACCGAACCGGCTGTTAATGGTGTCCATAATGCTGGCAAACAGCGGATCGTGAACCGCGTCCCACGCGCGGGCAATCAGGAAAATGGTACTCGCCGCCAGCGCCGAGATCCCCAGCACGTCGGTGTAAAAATAGTTAATAAACGAACCCACTAAACCAAAGCTAAAACACTGACCTAAACCATAACCAAAATAAGACCACAACTCGCGAGACGGTATTTTCATTATCGTTGCCATAGTGCGTACCTGATTACCCGGCGACAGGCACCGGGTCAATATGATTAGCCCTGTGCTTTCGGGGCGATCTGACGAAACTTCTGCATCAGCGCGATTTCACGGCGCGAGAACGGAATACCGTTTTCCTCGAACACGTCGTGGAACCACAGGCGGCAGTAGTCCGTGGACTCCTTCATCACCACCGGCCACGGCAGCCACGTCTGGGTTTTGCCGCGCACCAGTCCCCACTGATACGGCGCAACTTTCGCCATGTACATCAGCGGGAGTTGTTCTTCGATGGTGCTGCCCACGTGGCGCGCCAGCCATTCGGTGCAGAACAGCGGGCGACCGAGCGCCTGCAACTGCTGAATAATCGCCGTCATCCGCCCGGTGTTGGTGTAGGCGTGGAAGCTCACCACGTCCGAGAGCGCCAGCGCGGTCTGGTCCAGCGGATGCTGGAAGAACGTCTCGCCCTCCTCTTCCGGCGGGACTCGCCACGCGCAGACCGTGAGCGGCTGGGTTGGGTCTTCTTCACGCACCCACTGGAACGCCAGCTTCATGAGCTCATGGGCGCAGGTCTCCAGCTTCGCGTCGTACTGCACCTCCTGTGTACCCGTCGCGAAAATGCCGCGGTTGCCCGGCTCGTTATACAGATCCCACAGCAGCACGCGCCCGTCTTCACGAAACTGGCGAACAACGTCGCGGATATAGCGCTCAATCTGCGGCCAGCAGTCGCGATCGCATACTTTGTCGCGCCCCGGGCTCGCCGCAGCCTGGCTGTTGTGCTTGCCCGGCACCGGCGGCTTTTGCGGGCCGAGATACGGCTCGTCGCCGGAGAAGCCGCAGTCGTCCATCAGGGTCAGCATGGTGCTGAAGCCGTGACCATCGGCAATCGTCAAAAACCGATCGATGCGCGCCATCAGCCCGTCGCGGTCATGTTCCCAGACGATAAACGGCAGGTTGATGCGCAGGGTGTTGTAACCCGCGTCCGCCGCCCAGCCCAGCTCGCGGTCGATGGTTTCGGCATCGAAAGTCTCTTCCTGCCAGATATCAGTCCAGTTCACCGCCGTCGACGGCAGGTAGTTAAACCCGCACAGCCAGCCTTTTTGTTCATACCACGCCTGTGCCTGCTCCCTGCTCCACTGCTCTTTCATTATGCGTCCTCTTACTGATAATATTTAGCTAATAAATATTAGTTGCAGGATAAATGCGCAAATCACGGCGTTGAGAAAAGCGACGGCTCTCACAAAGTTCACGCTTCGATGAATGAGAAACGTGATCGACGGCGCTAAAGCGTGCGGTTAGGGTATGATGCGAAGTCGCGAAAGGGAGAGGACGGATGAAGCGAAAAACGAAAGTGACGATGAACGATATTGCGCGGGCGGCTGGCGTGTCGCAGGCGACGGTATCGCTGGTGCTTAACCAGTCCCGCAACATCAAGCTCAGCGACGACACCCGCCAGCGGGTCATTAATGTGGCCACCGAGCTCGGCTACGACCGCCTCCCCGCTATTCACGCCCCGCGCAACCAGGAAGAGATCGCCCTGCTGGTCAGTTCCATGCAAAGCTTTGACCCGTTTATCGACGCCATCAGCCAGGCGCGGGAAGCGGCGTGGCGCAACGAGACCCTGCTCACCGTCTACGACTATGGCGACGACATCGAGCTGGCGCTGAACATCATCCGCCAGCTGGAGAAGCGCAACTGCATCGGGATTATTCTCGCGTCTCCGGTCACCACGCTGGTGGACATGACGGCCTTCCAGGACTGCACCCGCATCCCGCTGGTGCTGCTCAACCAGCGCGACCCCGGCTCGCCGCTGCTGCCGTCGTTTATCCCGGACGACTACGCCAACGCCTTCCAGGTGACTAAACACCTCATCGCCTGCGGAGCCACGCGCATCGCCCACATCACCGGCGAGAGCTGGATGGAAGCCTCCCGCCAGCGTCTGGCGGGCTACCAGGCGGCGCTTCAGCAGGGCGGATTAGCGTGCGACGACAACCTGGTGCGCGAGACCAACTGGCAGTTCAGCGAGTCCTTTACCGCGACAACGTCGCTGCTGGAACTGGCCGAGCGCCCGGACGCCATCTTCTGCGCCAGCGACTGGCTGGCGATTGGCTGCTATCAGGCGCTGGCGGTGAATGGCGTGCGCATCCCGCAGGACATACTGCTGGCGGGCTACGATGACCAGAAGATTTCCGAGCAGCTCACCCCGCCGCTGACCAGTATCCAACTGCCCTACAGCGAGCTGGGACGGCTGGCGGTGGAGTACCTGTGCAATCAGGAAGATGCTGCCACGCACGTGACGCTGGCGGGCAGGCTGAAGGTGCGCGCCTCAAGCCTCGTCTGAGGTAAAGACCATACCTGCATAGGGCTTCTCGCGACACGCCGCTAGCCGCGCGGCGAGGCTGCCCACGTGCAGCTCCAGCTTGTGCCCGTCCGGGTCGAGAAAATAGAACGACGCCCCCTCGCTTTTGTTCTGCTTCCACACGGTGACGCCCGCCTGCTCCAGCCTTTGCGAGAACGCTTCAAAATCTTCCTCCGCCACGGTAAACGCATAATGGGTATAGTCGCTCTCCTGCGGCGGCACGACCCGGCGCGCTTCGTCGTACGACAGGCAGACCCACAGATCGCCGCAGGTGAGATAAGCCCCGGTATTCCAGCGGGCGTGCAGCGCAAGCCCCAGCAGCTCGTGCCAGAAGGTGACGCTTTTTTGCAGGTCGCTGACCGCGAGTGTCAGGTGGTTGAGTGATTGCAGCATGACGTGCCCTTTTGTTTTTCGCGCCGGACGTGGTACGGTAAAGAGATGAACATAAACCACGCCGTGCTCACCGTAAACCGCTGGTGGCTGCCTTCTTAAAGGCGGCACGGAGTAGTTTTCCCCATTTTCAGATAGCCGCCGAAAGGCGGCTTTCACATTTCTAAGACCCCTTTCGGCAATTGCACATTAAGGAGTCTTTATGAACACGCAAACCATCCTCACCGGCGACCGCCCAACCGGCCCGCTGCACCTGGGACACTTCGTCGGATCACTGCGCCAGCGCGTGGCGCTGCAGCAGACGCACAACCAGTTTGTGCTGATCGCCGACCTGCAAGGGCTGACCGACAACGGCAGCAACCCGCAGAAAATTCGAGACAACATCCCCGAAGTGCTGGCCGACTACCTCGCCGCCGGCATCGACCCGAACCTGACCACCATCTGCCTGCAGTCCGCCCTGCCCGCCCTCGCCGAGCTGACGATGCTGTACATGAACATCGTCACCGTCGCCCGCGTGGAGCGTAACCCGACGGTGAAAAACGAGATTGTGCAGAAAGGCTTTGCCCGCTCGCTGCCGGTCGGGTTTATGGCCTACCCCATCAGCCAGGCAGCGGACATCACCGCGTTTAAGGCCGAGTGCGTGCCCGTCGGCGACGACCAACTGCCGATGATTGAGCAAACCAACGAGATTGTGCACAAGATGAACAGCCTGCTGCCCGCTCCGGTGCTGCGCCACTGTAAGGCGATGCTGAGCGACACCAGCCGCCTGCCCGGCATCGACGGCAGCGCCAAGATGTCGAAATCGCTGGGCAACACGCTGCACCTTTCGGCCAGCGAAGAGACGATTCACCGTGCGGTCAGCGCCATGTACACCGACCCGAACCACCTGAAGGTGAGCGACCCGGGGCAGATTGAGGGGAACGTGGTGTTTACGTACCTCGATGCGTTTCATCCGGACAAGGAGAAAGTGGCGGCGATGAAGGCGCACTATCAGGCGGGCGGGCTTGGGGACCGGGCGTGCAAGAACGAGCTGGAGGCGTGTTTGCAGGAGCTGATTGCGCCGATGCGGGAGCGGAGGGCGATGTATATGCGGGACAAGGGCGAGCTGATGGCGATGCTGAAGCGCGGGACGGAACGGGCGCAGGGGGTGACGCAAGGGACGTTGAGGGAGGTGAAGGTTGGGCTGGGGGTGCCGGTGTTTAGTTAAGTTAGGTTTAGCGGTGGCGGCTTTGTTGAATAAATCGAACTTTTGCTGAGTTGAAGGATCAGATCACGCATCTTCCCGACAACGCAGACCGTTCC